>JAEEXW010000487.1 GCA_016287995.1 Bacteroidales bacterium | reverse complement strand
AATGAGTTTGTCACCGCCTAATTTGATTATAACCGCGCCCCATCTGCTGTCTTCAATACGGAATACGGCATCACATACAAGAGCGTCATTGTCGCGGTAATGCCTGACCTCGCCGCCGTGAACCTGTGCATAAACGGTCAAATCCCTTACGGCAAAATCCTCAAAAAACAATCCGAAACTCTCCAAATCATTCATCAAATCTTCGGGAAAAATATTCAATGCACGGCACGCTATGGAGGTATCAACAAAATGCCTTGTCGGAGTTGAACGGATTGAAGTTTTTGACCGAATGTTCGGATTCCACGCTTGAATGTCAGCAATAATGTACAAATCACCTAAGGCTTCAACATAATCGTCAAAAGTTTTCGTATCAAGACTGCGCTCGTTACTTTGTCTGATATCTTCGATAATTGTCTGCTTAGAAGCCTCTGAAGAAATGTTGCGGGCATAACTGCGTAAAATCATTTTCAACATTTCGGGTCTTTTGTTGCGGAAATTTTCATTGTCGCAGTCTTCAAAAACAAAAAGGCTGTTGTAATAATTTCTGGTAACGTCCAACGAAACTTCTTTATCCGAGATGACGGAAATCGGCCAGCCGCCCCTGCATATCAAAAAAGCAACGTCTTGAAGCGTAAAATCTTTATTTTCATCGAATTGCGGCAAATCATCACCGCTAAAAAGTCCGAACAGAGAAACAATACCTTTTGATTCGCCGGATTCAAACAGCGACATCGGACGCATTTTTACGGTTGAAATTCGTCCTGCTCCCGAATGGTGCAATTCTGTTTTGTCAACTGGGGTTGAACTTCCCGTTAAAATATATTTCCCGAAAATGTATTCATTATCAAGGTCTTCCTTGACACAATTCCAAATTTCGGGAACGGTTTGCCATTCGTCAATAAGTCTCGGATTGTCGCCTTTGAGAGCCGTTAAGGGATTCAACCTGACTAATTTTATGCTGCTGTTAGTGTTAAGTTTGATAAAACTTTTTTGAAAAAGCATACTTGTAGTAGTTTTGCCGCAGAATTTAGGTCCTGCAACAACTACTGCGCCGGAGGATTTTAACGCTCTGACAATATCCTGTTCCGCATATCTCTTTAAATACATGACTTTTTGAGTTTGATAACGGGACAAAATTAGAAAAATTTTATTTAAAATCCAAATTATTTCAATATAAAATTCCTTAATTTTTCAATATAAAATTCCTAATATTTTCAATTTATGAACATTTTAACCTTTGACATAGAAGAGTGGTTTCACCTTCTTGACAACGATTCTACGCGCACTGAAAACGAGTGGAAAAACTACGAAGTGCGGATTTATGAGAACGTTGACAGAGTTTTGAATATTTTGGAAGAAAGTGGTGCGCGAGCCACTTTTTTTGTTATCGGTTGGATTGCAAAACAGTATCCCGATATTGTCAGAAAAATTACCGAAAAGTATGAAATTGGTTCTCACACATTGAACCATCAGTTGGTTTGGCAACAAACGCCGGAACAATTCCGCGAAGATGTGTCTTCATCGGTAAAACTTTTGGAAGATATAACGGGGAAAAAAGTACGCTTATTTCGTGCGCCCGGATTTTCGATTAGACAGAGTGAGGGGTGGGCGTTTGATGTTTTGAGTGAGTGCGGAATTGAAATTGATGCGTCTGTTTTTCCGGCACACCATGCACACGGCGGGATACCGTCATACGGAGAGAGCCGACCTGCAATTATAGAACATAACGGAGTAAAAATCAAGGAGTTTCCGATTTCGTTCAAAACTATTTTGAATAAGCACATAATATTTTCAGGCGGCGGGTATTTCCGGTTGTTCCCGTATTTTTTGATAAAGAAATGGACGAAAGAGCAGACGGATTATTTACTGTCATACATTCATCCGAGAGATTTGGATTTTGGACAGCCGGTGATAAAAGAGTTGCCGTTAGCAAGAAAATTCAAATCATACATAGGGCTAAAAAATGCAGAAATTAAACTTCGTAAATGGTTGAAAGACTTTGATTTCACGGATATTGCCTCTTTTGACAAGCAATATGATTGGGGGAAGGCGAAGGTGGTGAAAATATGAAATAATTTTTGCTTAGAATAAAATAGTTTCA
>JAEEXW010000486.1 GCA_016287995.1 Bacteroidales bacterium | reverse complement strand
CGATAATCCTTTAAAAAGAAAAACAATTATTCAAAATGCAGCGAAAGTATCATCGCGTTGGATGACAACTTGTTGATGCTGTTGGTATAACCGTTGTCAAGGCTCTTGTCGAGAGTGTTGTAAAAACCCAGCGAATATTTCAATTCGACGGAGAGTTTGAAGTATTGGAGATAAAAATCCAAACCTCCGCCCCACTCTGCGCAAGGGTCATGACGAAGAAGTTTTATTGGCAAATCTTCGCCGTTTTTGCTTTTTCCTGCTGACAAATCGTATTTATAACAGCCGCCGGCAATAAGGTACGGTGCAAAATTTCCCCAACGCTCAGCCTTGAATTTGAAGTGAACAGGAAATTCCAACAAAGTACTTGTTAAAGAAACCCTTTCGTTTTGCATGATTTTTTTTTCTGACTTATCGCTGCCGCCCGCGTAATAAAAAACTAAATCACGCTGATTGAACGATAAGTCAAACAACATTCTAAAATCCACAAAACGTGTCAAATGAAGGTTTGAAATAGGTCCTATGTGAAAACCCGTATGTTTTTCAGCCTCAATTCCATAAACGTCTTTGCCGGCAAAAAAACCATCGCATTTGTCAATCTTAAAACCCATATTGTTGCCGCCGACTGTAAAGCCGAAATGCCACAAACGGTTGTCATAATTAGGAAGATTTTTAACTGTTTTGCTGCTCTGCGCAAACACAGAAACCGTGCTAAAAACTAAAAATATAGAAAATATAATCCGTTTCATCTTGTTTTGTCTTTTCAACTATAAAACACAAAAACAGACCTTTTTATTTTGCAAATAATAAAAAAAATCGCAAAATACTATTTCGTTCCTAACTTTTGAGCCGCCAAAACCAAAAACATATAATTAGTTGAACCGCCGCCAATTACGTACTCCACTTGTTGCCAAAGATAAGGAAACTTCAAAAGTTCGGGAAAATCAGGGCGGATTAACCCCGTACCCGAAACCACTCCGCCCGGAATATACGACCAGTCAGCACGGTTGAGACCGTAACCGACAGTTGCCGACTCCACGCCCACACCAGAGGCAAACGACGAACGGTTTAAGCCAGGATGACAGCCCAAAATAAAGTTCAAAGCATCAAAAACAGGTTGCGGAGAAAAAATTGTAGGATACTCAGAGGCAAGAAAATAGTGCTTTACACCAAAACCCTGAATGTCCCAACCGGCGCCCCAAATTCTCGGACGGTATGGTACTCCGTATGGATTTTCCATCGTAGAATTTTTAATTCTCTCATTATAAGCACTCAACGCCGAACAAAAAGCCTTAGAAAATGCTTTGCATTTTTTATCTTTCCTTTCAGCGCAATATTTTTCAATTCTCGCTAAATACCAACCGCAATTATCAATGTATTTATCAAGCGAATCTGTCAACGTTAAAATACAGTCGAGATACAAAGATTTGCCGGTAGACAAAAACAACTCCGCATCTGCCTGATATTTTGCGAAAGCCGCAAATCCGCTGACATTTTTATTGTGCTGATAAACGGTTTCAGCAATTTCCAAACAGCGGTTTGCAAGAGTGTCGTTAAAACCTTTTAAAGTACGATAAGTGGCTGCAAGACAAGCAGATGTTGAAAGTTCGCGATAAGGATTGTTTTCGGTATAAACTCTGCGGTCATCACCGCTGCCAACAACGTTATCGGTCATGGCAGAAGCATCACCTAAAAGCACATATTGGCGAAGATTGTTGCAAATAATGCCCCTATAAAGCCGTCCTAATGCATTATAACCGGCAACAATAGTCAGCGCACCGTTTTCAATTTGTTGAAGAATATCGTTTTTACCGTCCGGCTCATGAATTTCCACAACACGGTTTTGCCAATCAATAGCGGTAACATCAATTTCAGGTTTGAAACATTCGTATGCAAGCGACAAATTATAACATTCATTAGCCTGAGATTCTACCCTAAGGTCAAAATCCCCCGCATCATGCCAGCCTCCGACGTTGATTTTTTTAGGAGTATCAGGCACAATTCCCGAAAATGTTTCCGTTTGGTCGTAACCGTCAAAAAGATTGCCTGTTTGAGCCACAAGTGCGTCATCCAAATGACAAGCGTCATGCCAAACACGGTATTTTTCG
>JAEEXW010000053.1 GCA_016287995.1 Bacteroidales bacterium | reverse complement strand
TTTTTGTCACGAGCAGTAGGCACGACACTATCGGTTGCAGGGTGACGGAAAACCACAATGTCCAAGGTTGCGGGGGTTGAAAAACGGTTGAAAAATACTTTGCTGTTTTTGCCGATTGTCAACTCCATAGACGAGGACACGTTTTTTGCTCTGCCGAAAACTATCAGCAACACTATACCCGCTACTGCCAATACGCAACAAGCAATCAATATGGCTTTTACAGCCGTTTTAAGGCCAGACCACCAGCCGCCTTTTTTCTTTGTTTCCGTTTTCGTTGTGGTAACGGTGGTCGTCGTTACCGTGGTTGTTTCTACAATTTTTTCTTTCTCTGCCATTTTTTTAAGTTTAGTTAGAATTGGAAATATATAAATGGCTGCAAATCAGATGCTTTCACCTGATACAGCATAAAAACTACTCCGACGCAGATAAGGATTTTTACCCAAACGGAAGTGTTGATAAACCAATTTGTGTATTTTTCCTTATAATCCACTGAAAGCCAATGCACTATCATTCCGAAAAGAATTACCGCAAAAACTTTCTTATAACTCATCATCATCGTAGGAATCAGCGAAATGTCAGACCAGCCGTTGAGCAGTCTGTCAAGAATACCGCTGACCGTTTCGGTGTCGGGGGCTCTAAACCATATCCTCGTAAACGTTATAAAGTTGAACGTCAAGAAGATACCCCAAATGTACACGATGAATTTTTTCGGTTCTTTGATTTGTTTTTTTGTGATATAAAACAAATGCGCCGCCAGCAAAATCACCGCCGCAAACATCCAAATCAAATTCCACGTACCTGTATAGCCCCAGAAACAAAATCCCAAAGATACAATAAAATTTGTCCAAACAAAAATAGTCCACAAAAGATTTTTTTCTTTTTTGTCTCCGATGTAATTGTCAAAATTGTCGGCGATGTAAAACGTTACCGCAGCAAACACGGTGAGAATCAGCCATGAAGAGTATTTTATGTCGCTTTGCCAAAACCCTGTCAAAACCACTCCGCACAACGAAAAAAATGCAATTAAAATAAAGCCGAGAATATTTTTTAACACGGTTAAATCTTTTTGCGACCATTTTACCACCCAAACAAAATATGCGTAAAGGAAAACAAAGTCGAGCAAAGCCCAAAGAACAACGCCGTTTTGATTGTGCCAAATATTCTGATTATAAGTGATATATGCGGCAATGTTAAGAACCGTGAAAGTTATCCAGCGGATTATCTGCGTTTCTTTTTTCCAAAGTTTGTAGATAACAAGACCGATACCGTTATATGCGCCCCAAGTTACGAACATCCAACTTGAACCGTGCCAAAGGCCGCCGAGCCACATCGTGATAAAATTGTTCATCGAAGTTGTCAGCGTAAGTTTGAAATCCGGCTTGAAATACGCGATAATTGCTAAAATTGCCATAATTCCGAATAATATCGCGCCGACCAAAAGACTTGACGATAACATCGTGATTACAAGCAAGATAACAACCCAACAAATATAGCCGCCGGTAGAGCCGTTACGGTTTCCGCCTATTGGAATGTAGAGATAATCTTTCAGCCAAGTTGATAGCGAAATGTGCCAACGGTGCCAAAATTCTGCCGTTGATTTTGCTTTGTAAGGCGAGTTGAAGTTTATGCTCAGGCGGAATCCCATCAAAAGTGCAAGGCCGATTGCAATGTCAGTATAGCCGCTGAAATCCGTGTAAACCTGCAACGAATAGCCGTAAAGCGACATCAAAGTCTCAAAGCCTGAGTATTTTCCGGGCGAGTCAAAAACCCTGTCAATAAAGTTTATCGAAATATAATCAGAAATAAAAACTTTTTTAATTAAACCTTTCAAAATCATAAAAATAGCCATACCAAACTCTTGTTTTGAAAGTGAATACGGCTTATAAATTTGCGGCACAAATTCAGAGGCGCGGACAATAGGACCTGCCACCAACTGAGGGAAAAACGACACGTAAAAACCAAAATCCCAAACCGATTTTACGGGCTCGATTTGTCGTCTGTAAACGTCCACACAATAACTTATCGCTTGAAATGTGAAGAATGAGATTCCAACCGGCAAAATGATTTTGTCAGTAACAAAGTCCGTTCCGAAAATGCCATTAGCCGCAAGCGAAAAGTAGTTGACAACGTGGAAATTAGTTCCGCAAAAATCGTTTATAGAGTTTACGATAAACGCGGCGTATTTAAAATAAAACAGCACAAAAAGGTTTACCGTAACACCGAGAGAGAGAATGAGTTTTCGTTTCAGACCGTCTGGCGTTTTGTGTAGCCAATTTGTTATGTAATAGATGGTTAAAATCGTAAAAAACAGTAGAATAACAAAAATTCCGCCGGTTTTGTAATAGAAAAAGAAACTCACTGCCAAAAGGTAGAGGTTTCTCATTGCTATTTTTTTGTAAACGGTGGTGTATAAAGCCAAAACGATTACAAAAAATCCCCAAAAGTAAAACTGCGTAAACAGCAGCGGCCTTTGCGGATTATATGTAAATAGGCTTAAAAAATTCTCCAATGAAAATACTGAATCCATGCTTTCCAAAAATTCGGGTGCAAAGTTAATAAAAAATCATTTTGCGCTACTATTTTTTGTCCAAATAATTGCTGTAACTTTGCAAAAATGCGTTAAAGAACATATCGGCGCAAAACGTGTAACCTGTTGCCGTCATGTGTACTTTGTCGTAAGCCATCAGACCGTGTTTTACCCACGTCAGCGATGTGCCGTAACCGCCCATAACATCGTAAATGCTGAACATTGATTCGCCGTATTTTTCAACTAATTTTTTTACGACTTCTTCCTCTTTTTCCATTGCGGGGTTAGGACGGCGGCGGAAGAGGTAAAAATCATTCGGCACTACAAACGTCCAAACCGCATTCGGACAATACCTTTTGACCCTTTCGATAAAAGTTACGTAATTGTTGTAATAGAAATTTTCGTCGAAATGCGCAGTGTTGGCATCGTTGACACCCAAGAAAATCACGAACCAGTCGGGATTGAGTTTTTGAAGTTGTTTTTCAAAATGTGCGCAGCCGAGCCATGAAGAAAAACTTGCGCCGTTAATACCTAATGCTGAGTAAGTTACGCCCGGATTGTCGTTTTCCAAAGAAAAGCCGTAAAGCGTAAAATTCTTTTGGTTTTCGTCGGTTTTTTCAAAGTGAAATTTGGCGATTTCTTGATATTTTTCAAATTTTATGTCAATGTAGCCGAGACTGTCAATTTTTGAAACCGTGTAATTTCCCATTTCAACATCAGGGACTATTTCAAATTGTCCTAAATACGGTGCGGTAAAAATTTTGACCTCGTTGAAGTCGTATTTTACTTGGTTGTTAGGATTCATAGAGATTGATATTCTGGCGTTTACGTCGAGGGTTGTGGCAGATGCGCCTGAGATTCCGAGTTCGCAAGAGCGTTTCCATTCAACGTTTCGGCAGGTAGTCCAAAAGCCCGAATACGAGATAATGTAGTTTGACGGGTTGTTGGATTTGGTCATTCTGTACGGGAAAACAAAGCCTCTGGCTCCGACTAATCCGGGGTGAAAGGTTTGCAGTCTGACCCTCATGCGGTGCGAAAAAATGTCCGCCTGAGTGTGCGACGCCCCGATTTGAACGACAGTTAATTTTCCTTTACCGAATTTTATCAACGAATCGGTCTTTTGAAAAACTCTTTCAAATTTTGACGAGTCGTTTGAGAAAACCAATTTTCCGCCTTTGTAATTAACAAAGGGATAATAAGTTATATCAAAAGGATAATCCTGTGCTGATAATTTTCCTATACACAGAAACGCTAAAATCAATGTAACAAAATATTTTTTCATTTTCAATTATTTTTTTCAATTTCACCGGTTAGTTTGCCAGGTTCACGCCGCATATCCCAAAAAGCGGTTATGATGATTCTATTGCTGTCAATATAGTAAACCATTTTGTTGTACTGGGTTACGACAAAACTTCTGTACGTTTTTGAAAAACCGTCCAAAAGAGGTTCTATGCGTCCCATATTCGGATTAAACTGCAAAAGGTCAGCGATATGGTAAACTTCACGCAGAAATTTCGCCATAGATTTTTCTCCGAATTCCGACATGATATAATCAGCGGTCTGCTGCAATGTTCTGTCTGCGTTTTTGTTCCAGATTACTTTCATGTCGTTTCTAATTGCATATATTTTTCGTATTTGCGGAAAACCTCGTCTGTGGTATAATATTCACCTCTTTCTACCTGTTTTTCGCCTTCCTCTATCATCTGTCTGATTTCGTCTGTTGTGTAGGGCTTCAATTCCTGTTTTTTTTTGACATAGTTTTGAAGTTCAAAAGCCAGCCACAATATATTATCTTTCGACAAAGTTGCAAAAAGATAATCTCTAAGTCCGGTTAAAGTATCCTTGTTCATAACTTTTTATTTTTTTCTTAACCATTCATTATATCTTGAAATTATAGCGGTGTAAAGCATTCTTGCTATGATATTTGCACCGTTGGGCGTAAAATGCACGAAATCTTTTTCCGCTAACTGAGGCTCGTGATAAACCCAGTCCGGCATGGAATTTTCGCCGCCCATTGCCTCGTACATGTCCCAAAACGCACAATCGTTGCTAAGAGCAGCCGATTTTAATGCTTCAACTAAGGGCGGCAAAATTTCGTATGTTTTGTATTTGTCTTCAACCTTTGTACTCATGTCTGCTGGTCCGACAACGATGATTGACATTTTCGGGCAAAGCCTTTTTATATATCGAATTTGCGCAGCGAACATATTTTTAAAAGAGTTTAGGCGTTCGTCTGTCATATACGGCACGGCATTTCCTCCGAATTGGAGAATCACACATTTTACGTTAAGTTCGTTGTACATTTGCGCTAACATTGTGCCGTTGATTTTCGTGAAAATTGTTCCGCTGCAACCTCTAAGCGCGATATTGTCAACCGCCACACCGCTGTTACCGTCAAGGGCAAAACCGTAAATTTCAGGACTTTGCGGCGACGAAAATTCAATTTTTAAATCAGTCGGCGATTCAGAAAAATTGAAAAGTTTTGATGTATAAAATTCTGTGGGTTTTAGTTTTTCATCATACAAAACAGTTTCTCCGTCAAATACTTTAATGCCGCAAACTTCGCCGGTATTTCCGTAAAAAAGTCTGCATTTTTTTATCACTTTAAGATTTTGTCTCAGTGTTGACGGCGTAAAAGAAATTGTTCCTGTTAGCATTTCTTTTGTTTTTTCCACTTCTTCTGTTTTGGCGATAACTTGCGTAGAATCAGTAGTTTGTGTCGTATCGATTTCTGTTTTTTGGGTGTGTTCCGTTGTTACTTTTCTTAGCGGTCCAAAAGTACAGAATGCGCCTAAAACACCGTAATTAGAGTGTTTTACAGTGGTGTCAATTACGGGAAAAACAGTGTATCGTTTCCAATTTTCGGAATTGGTAACAGCGCACGGCGATTTGTAGTCGTAAGCGGTTTTTGCGGGGATAAGACCGGGCCCCGAGCCGCCGAATTGTTGCTGCAATTTATAACGCAAATAATTCGTAATTCTGTCCGTTTCTATCTGAGAATCACCGTAATGCATTATGCGGACAACGTGTTTTAACTCATCGGGGTCGATAAGTGCTGCAAAAAGGTTTTCCAAGCATTTTACGCCAGAGGCTGGCAAATCCAAAGGCTGTCTTAACGAATCTGTTGAAATAGCCCTCGGTTTAAATTCAAATACCGCAGAATCAATAACTTCTTCGTGTTCTACAAACTGAGCCGTATCTTGTTCAATAACAGCCAAATCGTTGTCGGCTATGAAAATTGCCTTTGTAGAATCCACAGAATCCTTTTGCGGCAAACTTTCCGTCATAAATTCCTTTAAATCAGGAAAATGTAAAGTTACATCATTTCCGATTTTTATGCCGTTTTTCGGGAAAATTACCGTCAAAAGTCCTAAAAAAATCAGAATGAAAACAAAAAAAATCAGTGTTCGTTCCGGTTTTACCATTTTTCAATATTTTTTTGAAACAGCAAAATTAGAGTTTTTTTGCCGGAAAAACAAAATTATTTTTATGTCAACACCAATTTATTCAAGCGTCTAAATGATTTTTTCACCTAATGTTTTCAGTTATTTTATATATGCTAAATTTGAGTTTAAATGTTTACAATTTTAAAATTTCTTCTTTGGTTAAGCAGGTGTTTTGAGCAATAAAGTCAATATTAAGACCGGCGGCTTTAAGGTTGCGAGCAATAGTAAGGGCTTTTTGTTTTTCGCCTTTTTCAATGCCGAGTTTTTCGCCCTCCGCACGACCTTGTTCGCGCCCCATTTCTTTTACCGTATTCTCTCTGTCAATATAAAGAGATTCCAAATCCCAGAAACTATCGTATGCACGGCGTTCTTCCTCTGTAAGGTCTTGACATATTTCAAGGGCTTCTTTGGTGTCGTCGTTTTCTAAAAGTTCATCAGAAATATGCGAATTTTCGCCGGCATTTATTGACGTCAAAAAACTCTGCCACAATTTTAACTTTAATTTAACACATATTTTTTGCGTGTTAAAATTATTTAATTTTACTTTGCGGTGTTAACAAAACATCTAACAACAGAAATGAAAGAAACTAACGTATACCAAACTTTACAAAATGTAAATCGGGGGGGGGGGTAAAAAGTACTTTACTTTTTACTTTCTCAAAAGATAATGCAATCCCTTGCGGACAGAAAACAAATTCTGTCCGCAAGGGATTTTTGTTTTTGTAAATAATTTTAAAATTTTTATAAATTATGACAGACAAAGTTAAAAATCAGCCGGTTATACTTCCGGCGCAGAAAGTAATTAAGAAAAAGTACGTCAAACCCGAATTTGAGGTTATCAACCTCGAAGACACGCCGAAACTTTTGGCGGCAAGCGGTCAGGTTGACGGCACTTTTGGAACAAGTTTCCGCACAATTACCCGTGATGAAAATAATTGGTAAAAAGGAGGATGAAAAAATGAAGAAAAGTTTTGTAAAAATTCTGCCCATTGCAACAGCGGTTTTGCTTTGGACTTCTTGCAGCAAAGACGAAAACAACGAACAGAAAAACGTTGAAAACAAAAACGGCGTGGTTGAATTGCCAGTATCTGTAAAAATTGCCAACGCCAACCAAAATTCGATTTCCAAGGTTACGTTTTCTAATGAAGGCAGTACAATTTCTTTCGACGCAGCCGATATTGAAACAGTCAAATTATCTGTAACTTGTGCAGACAATAACGACATAAGCGGCACATTGGATTTGGTAAATGAGGACGGTTACAGGTTTTCGGGTAAATTATCAGTTCCGGAAGAAAATGTTACCGATTTTGAAAACGGCAGCATTACTTTGCAAGGTGAATTTTCGCAGACCAAAGGCGACGGCAGAACCTCTGGTGATAATTTCGATGATTTGCTGAACAACTGCGCACACACGTATAAAACAAGTTTTGCTTCAAATGCGGAAGCACTTGAATTGGTTGACCAAAATTTCTACGTTTATGTAGAGAGAGCAAAAGAAATGACAATCGGAAATGTTTCAAGTTTTACGCAAGGCAATTATTATGTTTTCCCGATTTCTACAACAGTCGAAGGCAAAACCGTTGAGCCTTGCAAACTTTACACAATAGGCAAGGCGGTTCAATCCGTTACCATCAATGACGTACCTACTGAAACCAAAGTCTGGGGTAACGATGCTTTTGATGTTACCGTATCCATAACGCCCTCTGATGCTACCAATCAAACCGTTACTTGGAGTTGCACCAATGCAGAAGTATCCTACAACGGCAACGGCATTTATTCTGTTTTGATAACGGGAAATGAAGGCGGCAAGGCAACAATTTCTGCGACAGTAGACGGCGTATCATCACCGGCAGCGGAAATCACAGTTGATCCTGACTATGTTGACCTTGGTACGGGTTATGTTTATTGGAAGACCTCAGATGATGATCCTATGAGCGGATATTGGGCAGTACAAAAAAATGCTCCTCCCGATTATTATTTTAACCTTTTGTGGAATGCTAATTTAGTATAACGTTCTGGTACTAAATTTACCAACAAGAACAGTTCTGGTGCGTCCATCACTTTACAAAGTGCTCATTATTGGACGAGTATGGTAAATTCCAGCACCAACGCCGGAGTGTACTTTATTGTCAACTCAGACGGTTACACATCACAGCAAGGTTCTCGGGACGCTGTGAAAAATGTTCGGGCTGTTCGTTCTCAGCAGTAGAAATTACTAATTCTGAAAAAAATTATAGCGGGCGGAATTTATTTTTTCGCCCGTTATTTGTTTGTAATTGCGAAAAAATATCCTAACTTTGCGGTTGAAACTTTTAATTCTTGCAAATTATGTCGAAATATCTTGACCCGAAAGCGGATTTAACGTTCAAAAAAGTCTTTGGCGAGCATCCAAACCTCGTTTTAAGCCTTTTGAACGCACTTTTGCCGTTACCTGAGGGCATGGAAATAAAAACGGTTGAATATCTTTCGCCGGAAAACGTTCCCGAAAATCCGGGCAAAAAATATTCAATCGTTGATGTGCTTTGTGTTGATAACTATAACCGCCATTTTATCGTTGAAATGCAGTCGATTTGGAATACTGAATTTTTTCAGCGCACGTTGTTTAACGCCGCGTCAATGTACACCAAACAATTAAATAAAGGTAAGGCATTTGGCGAGTTAAACGATGTATATGCTTTGTGTTTGGTAAACGATGAATCGGCTTTTCCAGAATATGGCGCAGAGTATATACAAGAGTATTACCTATCCAACAAAAACCACACCGACGACCGTCATACAGACCTTTCAATGGTGTTTATCGTTTTACCGAATTTTAAGCCTCAGAACCGTGCAGAAAAAACAATGCATGATCTTTGGCTGAAATTCCTGACCGAAATTGATGAAAAAACCGACGATGCCGACCCTGACTTGTTGTCAAACAAAGACACATCAGAGGCATTGGAAATTGTCAGGCGTTCTGCCTTTACGGATAGCGAGTTGCTTGCATACAATCTTTATTGGCTTAATGTCAGCACTGAAAAATCCTCTCTCGAAAGAGAACGAATGGAAGGCCGTGAAGAGGGTCGTGCCGAAGGCGAGAAAATAGGTATCGAAAAAGGCGAGAAACAAAAAGCCTTTGAAATGGCTGTTAAAATGAAACGCAAAGGTTATTCGGTTGAAGATATTTGTGAAATTTCCGGGCTTTCTCCCGAAGAAATTGAAACATTATAAAATAACATTAAAAATTTTACTGCTATGAAATTTTTTAAATCAGCGGTTTGTATAGCCGCAATGCTTTTTACGGGCTTGTGTGCTTCGGCGCAAAACAACCCTTACGCCGACGAAGATGACCCGGAAACCGCCGCATACGCTTTGACGGTAACTTTCAGCGGTCAAAAGCCCGGCATCAACGACTTTGTAAGAACGCTGCTTACTGAGCCGGAAGACGAACATTACGGCGCGTTGTCCGAAATGTGGGAACGTCATCAAAAAAACACCCCCGAAAAAAACGAAAAAGTAACCGTTGACTCGAAAAACGGATTCGTAAGTTTTGAAAGCAGTTACCCGAAAGACAATTCAAAATCAATCACGGAAATTTGTTATTGGAATTGTTCCGATACAAAACACAAAATTATCGGCGAAAGCGTAAAAATTTTTCAGGACGGAAAACCTGTTCAAACTGAATTTACGGGCATTTTTTTCTACGTGTACAACAATCAAACGCACAAAATGACTTACATTAATTGGCTCGATATGGGCGCGAATGTTGATGCGGGCGAAAACGTTGTAACATACTCACTTCCGCGCGTCGGAAAGGACATAACAGCCGTTATCCATGAAAAAACCGGCAAAACTAAAAACGTTGTCTTGAAATGGAACGGTTTGAGATTTGATGTGCAAAAGTAAAAAAATTTTTTTTCTTTGAAGATTTTTTTATAATTTTGCGCAAACAATTTTTTACGATGGAATTAACAGATTTGACAGCCGTTTCACCTGTTGACGGCCGCTATCGGGGTAAAACCGCCGAGTTAGCGGAATATTTTTCTGAATTCGGGCTTATTAAATATAGGGTTTTGGTAGAAGTGGAGTATTTTGTCGCTCTGTGCGAAATCCCTTTACCGCAACTGCAAGGTTTTGACAGACAACTGTTTAAGCCCTTGCGTGGAATTTACAGAAGGTTCTCTCAGGAGGATGCTCTGAGAATCAAGGAAATTGAAAAGACCACCAACCACGATGTTAAAGCGGTTGAGTATTTTTTGAGGGAAAAATTTGACGCGCTTAATATACCTCAGTACAAGTCCTTTATACATTTTGGACTTACTTCGCAGGATATTAACAACACTTCAATTCCTTATGCTTTGCAGGCTGCAATAACGAATGTATACTATCCTTTACTTGATAACGTTATCTTGCAACTTTACCACAAAGCGGGCGAATGGGCTGATATTCCGATGCTTGCACGCACACACGGTCAGCCGGCAAGTCCTACGAGGCTCGGAAAAGAGATTGAGGTGTATGTTGAAAGGCTTCATAATCAGTTGGGACTTTTGAAATTAGTGCCTTATTCGGCTAAGTTTGGCGGTGCGACGGGTAATTTCAACGCGCACAATGTGGCTTATCCCGAAATTGATTGGATAAGATTTGCAAATTCTTTTGTAAATCATGTTTTGGGGCTTGAACGTTCACAAGTTACGACTCAAATTGAGCATTATGACAATTTTGCTGCACTTTGCGACGGTCTTAAACGTATAAACACGATTTTGATTGACCTTTGCCGCGATATTTGGATGTATATCTCGATGAATTATTTCAAGCAGAAACTCAAAGCGGGCGAAGTTGGTTCGTCAGCAATGCCGCATAAAGTCAACCCGATAGATTTTGAAAATGCGGAGGGCAACCTCGGCATGGCAAATTCTGTTTTGACGTTTTTGGCGCAGAAACTTCCGATTTCAAGGCTTCAAAGGGATTTGACAGATAGTACGGTTATTAGAAATATTGGTGTTCCGATTGCTCATACTTTGATTGCGATGAAGTCGTTGCTTAAAGGTCTTGACAAACTGATTCTTCATAAAGAGTCGATTGACAGGGATTTGGAAGAAAATTGGGCTGTTGTTGCTGAGGCTATTCAGACGGTTTTGCGCCGCGAATGTGTGCCTAATGCATACGAAAAACTCAAAGAACTCACCCGTGTCAACCGTCAGATTACGGAAGACGACATTCATAATTTTATCCAAACGCTTGATGTTTCGGCATCCGTAAAAGAAGAGTTGATGAGAATTACACCGTTTAATTATACGGGAATATAAAAATATAATTTAATTTAACCACGGAAGACACGAAAACCACGGAATATAAATATTGTTTTGTATTTCCGTGGTTTCCGTGTTTTCTGTGGTAAATATTAATATGTGCTATGAAATATATTTTTTCCATAGTTTTTTTGTTGGTTTCGCTTTCGGCGGAATGTCAGCAACTGAAAATCGCCTTGATGAAATATTCCGGCGGCGGCGACTGGTACGCAAATCCGACTTCGTTGCCGAACCTTGTAAAATTCTGTAATCAAAACCTTAGAACCGACATTTCGTCTGACATTCCGTCAGTTGAGCCTTCGAGTGCTGAGATTTTCAACTATCCTTTTGTTCATGCTAAG
>JAEEXW010000052.1 GCA_016287995.1 Bacteroidales bacterium | reverse complement strand
ATACATTAAGACAGAGACTGTTAAGATTCCGAAACTCGGAAAGATTCATTGTTATAAATTTATTCCTGTGGTTGAAGTTTCAGGCGTTTTTACGGCTCAGGATGCTTTGAGCATTTGGATAACCGCCGACGAAAACAAAATCCCCGTCCGCGCGCAAATGTCCCTTATGGTCGGCAGCGCAAAGGTCGATTTGGTGAAATATCAAAACGTAAAATTTCCGTTGAATTTCAAGAATTAATTGGAAAGCGGGCAGGAATGCCCGCACTCCATTTTTAATTTTCTTCCAAAATTTCCGCAAATTTCAGCATTTTTTCTTTGGTGACGCCGTGAATTTCTTCGGATACATTCGGATAAATCTTTATCAGACAATAATACAAAAACGTATCTAACAGATTGTTTTCCATAAGTTTAGCAAAGAAATCAACATAAAAATCCTCATAAAAATATCCTGTTTTTCTATGAGTTAACCCCATAACGGCTACATCTTCCAAAAAACGTCTCGAATTTTTTACAAATTTTTGTAAGTCCGGCAGAGAATCGTTTAAAGAAATTTTTTCCAAGTCTGTTAAAAAAAACATCATCGCACACATATTTGACTCCTCTAATGGTATATTTTCATTTGAAGTCTTCTCTGAAATCACTCTGTCAAATTCGTTAAAATTCATTATTTTCGCCATGG
Organism: Bacteroidales bacterium; assembly: GCA_016287995.1. GTDB lineage: Bacteria > Bacteroidota > Bacteroidia > Bacteroidales > UBA3824 > UBA3824. Next base: position 10,927 of record JAEEXW010000052.1, on the reverse strand, counting down.
ATAAAATTGTTTCTTTCCGCTGCCCTGAATTTTTGCTGCACATCAAAAAATAATAATAACAAAGCATAGATGTTGCAAAATTTTCGTTTTCCTCTTCAATTTTGCCGAGTTTGTAGTGCGATGACTCGCCAAACCTGTCAAGACTGATTGACTTTTTCAACTCCTCTGCTGCTGCCTCGGATTTTTTTTGCCGTAAAAGATTGTCTGCTAAAAGGTTATGAAAGAGAAACTCTTTGGGAAATTTATCCGTCATTTTGCGGTAAAATTTTTCTTCTTCTGAAAATTTCCCTTTGATATTCAAGCATTTACCTTTTATGACAGCGGCTTGCATAGAATATGCCGTATTCATTTCAACCGATTCGTTAGCGTATTTTTCTGCTTTTGTAAAGTTGTTTAGGTTGAAAAAATTCAAACTGATGTTATAGCAAACCAAATCTTTCATGTAATTCTTTGAATATAAAGGAATTAACAATTCATTTGATTCGTTGAAACTGCCTTTTTCCAAAAGTTCCAAAGCCTGTTTCAGTTTGTCTGCATCACTTTGTGCAAAACCGCAGAACGTCAGCGTTATAAACAACGCCGTTAATAAACCTCTCATTTGAAAAATCCGAAAAGACTGCTTTGTTGTGTTAAATGTATAGTGTTGATTCCTAACGTTTTAGCCGCTGCAATATTGTCCGCTCTGTCGTCGATAAAAAGCGTTTCTTCCGCCTTGATTCCGGCATCTGACATGACAAATTCAAAACACTCTTTATCGGGTTTTCGTAAATGAATGTCGTTGGAATAATACCTTTTCTTGAAAAGACCGTCTCGCCACTTGGCTATCGGTTCAAAAAATTCAACATGGGTTATGTTGGTGTTACTCAGGACATAAAGGTTGTATTTTTGTGAAAGTTTTTCCAAAAAATCGCGGTTTTCTTCCGGGTAGCCGGTCAGCATAGCGTTCCAGCAAAAAACAAAATCCTTCATACTTAAATTTGAGCCGCAAAGAGTGTTCAACTCTTTTAAAAACTCTTCGGGCGAGATATTTCCGATTTCAAAATCTCTGAACCAGTTAGAAAGAATTATTTCGGAAAATTTTTCACGAATATTCTTAACACCGTGATTTTCAAATGCTTTTAGTGTTTCTTCACCGTCAAGGCAGAACAAAACTCCGCCGAGGTCAAAGATAATGTTTTTAATTTTTTCAAAATTTTTCATAAAAAATTTGTTTATTTAAAAAAGTTATTTTAATTTTGCACTCACAAAATCAGTCTGGACCCATAGCTCAGTTGGTTAGAGCATCTGACTCATAATCAGGGGGTCCTAGGTTCAAGCCCTAGTGGGTCCACAAAGCACTTTGAAAGAAATTTCAGAGTGCTTTTTTTATGCCGCAAAGTTACTCTTTTTTTACCGTTTATTCAAACATTTCGGAAATAATATAATCCGAAATAAACCAGCCTTTCAAGTTCAACTTTAAATAACCGTCTTCAACTGTAAAATATTCTTTAAATTCAGAATAATCAAGTTTTGGAAATTCTGAGAGTTTAAGACCTTTTTTTGTGCGCAGACCGAGCATTATTTTTTCGTTGTAAATGTCGGTTTTTGTCAAGATTTCCCGCTCTTCAAAAAGCCGCCCCTCTCCTATCTGAAAAAAATATTCCTGCAATCTGCGGCTGTTCCAAGACCGCGAATCGTCATAATACGAGTGTGCCGAAGGTCCAAAGCCGAGATACGGTACAAAATTCCAGTAATTGGAATTGTGCCGAGAATGTTTTCCCGGAAGAGAATAGTTGGATATTTCGTAATGGTTATAGCCATAACTTTCTAAAATAGAATGAATTAACGAAAACTGTCGCAAAAAAAACTCGTCATCCATCTTGTGGATTAGACCTTTTTGGAGTTTTAATGCGAACGGTGTATTGTCCTCAATACCAAGACTATATGCCGAAATGTGCGGAATTTTTTCATCGCAAAAAAAATTCATGCTTTTTTCTACCTCCTTTTCTGTCAAAGTTTCATAACCGAAAATATAATCGACGGAAAAATTGTCGAAACCGTATTTTCTGCACAGGTCCAAATAACGGTAATTATCTGTTACAGAGTGGTTTCTGCCGAGATATTTTAAACCGTCATCGTCCATAGCCTGAAAGCCCGTAGAAAGTCTGTTGACAAAACCTGCCGCCTTTAACTCTTTAAAATATTCGTTAGTTGCGTGTTCGGGGTTGATTTCCAAAGTACATTCTATTGTTTTTGCGAGCGAAAAGTTTTTTGCAATGGCACTGAAAATTGTTTCAAGTGTTTTGACGGGTAGAATTGAAGGTGTTCCCCCACCAAAATAAACCGTTTCAACTGTTTCTTTGTCAAAAAGATAAGATTTTAATAAAATTTCATTAATGATTTTTTCTGTGAAAAGCGAAAGCAAATGCGTATCTTTGCCGAGTTTAACGGAATAAAAATCACAATAACCGCATTTCCTTACGCAAAACGGAATGTGGACATATAATCCTGACATGAAAGAAAAAATTAAAAATTACAAATTTAGTATCCTTTGGGCTGTAATAATGCTCATCGGCTGCACAATGAAAGTTGACCTTCCGCACGACGAAGACCCGATGAAATTTCATATTCCGCACGCCGACAAAATCGTGCATTTCGGGATTTTTTTCATACTCGCAGCGTTAATCGGTCTTGAAAAAAAGTTCGTCAGTCTCTCTGATAAAATTAAAATCGTAATAATCAGCACGTTATACGGAATAATGATTGAGATTATCCAATATTTTATCCCGTGGCGCGGTTTTGATTATTATGACATGCTCGCTGATTTTTGCGGCGCGGTCGTAGGTGCGATGTTATGTTCTTTTTTGAAAAAAAGAACCAAAAAACTTTTAAGCACGCGCTTCGCGCGATAGTGGCGTACATAACTAACTCCGCGCGCAGCGCGCTCTCAAAAATTTTCCGGTTCCCTTTTCTAAAAGGGAACAAAAAAAACTATTTCTTTACCGGGATTTTTTCGATTCTGCGCTGATGGCGGCCGCCTTCAAACTCGGTGCTGAAAAACGCTTCGAGGATTTCAACTGCTTCACCTTTGCTGATAAAACGCGCAGGAAGCGAGAGAACGTTAGCGTTGTTATGAGCGCGTGCGAGTCTCGAAATCTCTGAGTTCCAACACAATGCAGCGCGGATGCCTTGATGTTTGTTGGCGGTGATGGAGATGCCGTTGCCGCTACCGCAGATAGTGATTCCGTAAAATTCGGGATCTTTTTCTACTTGTTCTGCGAGCGGGTGAGCGTAGTCGGCGTAGTCGCAACTCTCTGCTGAATTTGTTCCGAGGTCTTCAACCTGAAAACCTTTTTTTACGAGATAGTCTTTTAAGTAAAGTTTTAACTCGTAACCGGCATGGTCAGATGCCATGAATAATTTTTTTATGTTCATTATCGTTTTTTAAAATTAATTTTTTTCGGCGCAAATTTACATAAAAAAGTTGTTTGCGAAAAATTTTTGTAATTTTTTACACTCCCGTATGTCCGAAACCGCCTTCTCCCCTATCAGATTCTGAAAGTACTTCAACTTGGAGAATTTCAGCCTGTTCATATTTGGCGATAACCATCTGGCAGATTCTGTCGCCGCTGTGAATGACGAAATCCTCGTCTGAAAGGTTGATTAAAATCACTTTGATTTCGCCTCTGTAATCGGCATCAATTGTGCCGGGCGTGTTGAGGACGGTGATGCCGTTTTTGATTGCCAAACCGGACCTCGGACGGATCTGCGCCTCAAAGCCCTCAGGCAGTTCCATAAACAGTCCCGTCGGTACTAAAACCCTTTGTAAAGGCTTTATAATCAAATCGTTGTCTAAATTTGCACACAAATCCATTCCCGCCGAATATTTCGTTTTGTATTCAGGTAACGGATTTTTTGACTTGTTAATTAATTTTATTTGCATAATTCTTTTTTGAAGATTTTTATTAGCAAAAATAATAATTTGAACCGACTGTACAAAAAAAATTTTTGTTGGAAAAAATATAATTCAAAAAAGATATTTTGATGGCATTAAAAATTAATTGTCCCTCTGAGAAGAACACTCAAAGGGACAATTACATCTCTTAAAACCAAGAGAATATTTTTCTGACACAGGCAGAGGCTCCCATTCCGCCGCCTAAACCGCCGATTATACCACCGATAACAGTTCCGACACCCGGACAAATTGCAGTACCTAATGCAGCACCGGCACTTGCACCTGCCCAACCGCCGCCTATTCCCGCAGCGTTGGATGTCGTATTTTCAGCGAACTGACGTCCTGATATTTTCCCATTGCATAGTTTTACAACATCGGGAATGGTCGTTACTGCAAATGTAACTGTGCCGACAACAGCATTGGTGCGCAGTGCCTTTGTAAGAACATTCGTGGCGGCGGCACCTTGTACAGAGGTTTTTGCTACCGCCGATGCTGTTTTGGAAAGGACTGCTTTCCCAAATTCCGTTCGCATTGCGCTCTGTATTACAGGTTTTATGGCCTTTGTCGCGAATGCAGCCATATTACGCCCGACTTCTGTACGGAGAAGTTGCTGAGCGGCTACGCCTGACACAAGAGTTGATGCGCCGCTTTTCGCTGCTTGCACTCCAGCATATTTTAGTGCTTCCTTCTGAGTGGCACCATTTTTTAATGCCGTCGCATAACCGACTACGCCCGACAATCCACATGCAAAAGCACATGACACAGATTGGGTCTTTGCATCGAACTTAATAGAGTCCCAATTCCCTGCCTTGGCTATTCTCACTGCCTCGTTGTAAGTGCAGTGGCCTTTGACGACGATTTGCTTCGCCATATTTGGGTCGCTTACGCCACTGACTTGTCCGTTGCGAATGCGACTCTCCATAAGGCGCACGGCTTCGTCGTATTGCTCTTTGGGGACTTCTAATTTCATTCCCTCATAACGGAACTGACCGTTTTCAAAGGCAGCATTTACAGACTTAGTTGCAGTGTCGCAATACTTAGTCTGAATACTAATGTTGTTGTTGACTATGCGGTCAGCACCATTTTTGATATTGTCAACACCCACTTTATCCACTTTGTTGCCGTGCAACATATCGTGTAATGCGTTGGCATCTTCGGCGGCAAATCCATGGGCTTGTCTGCTTCTATACCGTGTCCACTGCTGATTGTTAGTGCAATCTGTTATTGCAACAGTTTCAAGACCGCGAGTTGCGGTGTTCTGTGAATTCTTCTTTTCCATACACAAAAGGAATTAAAGAGTTTAAAAATATGGGATCTTTTAGGACTACGTTATTTTGTAGCGGCTTGGCTTCACCCGTTGCTTCTGCCTTTTCTTGTTATTTTTAATTTTTAGCAGTGAACCTGTGGTTCTGTTTACGGGTACAAAATTAGAGGTTTATTATGGATGTTCAAAATAATTACAAATTAAAAATGGTTCACGCTTCTGTGAACCATTTTTTCATTATTATTCAATATTTAATTCCCACAAATTGGAAGGGACCAAGAAGTAATCCTTGTATATAGGGTCTCGTCCAGAATGGCCTTCTATCTTTACATTTGCATCAAAAGGATTTGGTTTGACGTCGTCTTCTTCTATGCGGTATTTTTGTCCATCGTCGGAAGTTACATATAGGATTTCCGCACCTTCAATATTTGTAGATTGGACTTTGCCCTCAATTGGAGGATTGAGGGTAACAACATCGGAAGTTTCTTCCGTTTCTTTGGACACTTCTTTACCTTCAATTAGTTCCCAATCTTCGTAAGATACATGATATTCGCATCCATGTTCTGTGTTTCCATCTGCTGATATTTTTTTGATTTTTACCGTATCGCCAACTTGTAGTTCTATTGACGTATTTTGTTGTAACCAATAATTATCTCCATATTTATCCTTAATAATACTCCCTTTTAATGGTTTCCCCTTACTTCCAACCTTGTCAACGCATTCTCTTATTTGTGTTGTAAATTCTTCGAATTTGAACATGTTGTTATGTTTATTTTTATTTTTAAATTCTCCAGCCCATCTTATTAAATCAAGACCTATTATGGCAACGGCTTTCATCATACGAAGATCTATGTTTTGTGGATGCGAACAAGCATTGACATATTCATTGAAAAATTCAAAAGCATTTTTCAAATATTTTGGCATTTTATATTGCTCTTGATAATAGGTGTAGATTTTTCCGTTTATTTTTTCTCTACTTAAAAGCTTAGGAATAGCATTCATAGAACACCAACAGGGGGTGAAATGGCTATATTTACGATACACTCCCTCTATAAGAGTTCTTAAAGTATTGCCTGTTTCTTTTTTTATGTTGCCAGTAAGAATATCTATAAAAGGTTTTGTAAATGCGCTTTTTTCAAAGCCTTTATCTTCAAATTCTGTTACAATCGCTTCACTAAACTCTGCTATTGCTTGAAAAGCCTCAGGATATTCCTGTTTGATTTTATATTCGGCTTTGCGTGAGCGAATTTCTTCAACCTCTTCCACCAACATATCCAAGAGTTGTGGCATTTGTTGTTTGTTAAAATATCTTGCGTCTCCATTTTCATTTTTAGAAAAGAAGTAATCATCATCTGTTGAGAATTGCAATTCTTCGTATATCTTTTTTATGAAATCCTCATCACGACCGCTGTATAGGTAGAATGGAATGTGCGGATAGTCTTCTATCCGTTCATGAATATATCGAAAGCCGTCTGCTTGTTTTTTATCAGGAGTTGGATTTCCTTTTCCCAAATTTAAATCAACAATTACAGCATCAACGATGTTTTCGTTTTCTTTCAAAAACTTTATCAAGTCGCCTGCCGTTTTTGTTGTTTTCAGGATATGACATCTGCTTTCATCAAAGATTGATGAAACTTCTTCTGTCAGAAGAGTGTCTATCTGATCATCACACCATACTATGTTTATTTTTTTATCCATATCTATTTTTTTATAATTAAATGAATTTCCGTATTCCAATCAGAAGGAGTTTCATCTTCAATAGAATGTACTTCAACATCTCCGCCCTGCATTTTGGCATACCTATATATTTGGTAGCCTCCTAAGCCGGTATGACCCGTTATTCCTTTGAATAAACCACGAGTTATATATTCTGATGTTGGAATGTTAATTGCTTTCCCATTATTACATATTCTAAGTATATAATTGTCCTTTATTTCTTCTACGATTATTCGTATTTCTGGATTCTCGCATTTATAATCATCACAAAAACCGTGCTTAATGGCGTTATCAATTATAGTTTTTAGTATTACAATAAGAGTCCATTTGTAGTATTTTATTGTTTCATGCCCTTGTAATACCATATTTTCGAATGAAAGAATATATCTTTTATCTCGTTTTGATTCATATTTGATAAAATCCTCAAGGAATTTTTTTAAATAAATTTTATCTTTATTGCCATTCTTAACTGACGGATTGCCAGCGGCTTGTATGTAACTGTTTACAACATTATATGTGTTTTCTATATTGTATGCTGTTTCTTGGGCATCTATTAGTTTTTCTTGTATTTCTTTTATGATAGGATAATTATTACCTATGAACAATTTATTAATACCATCAATTGCAAGGCCTAAATTTTTCTTTAATGCTTGAATGGCATAATCATTCATTACAGTTTGTAAATCGTGTCTAAAATTAGAAAATTCCTCTTTGAGGATTTGTTCCCTTTTATATTCATCTTCTGTTTGGACTACTAAAAACTCGCCGTCTTTTTTCAATTTGTTACGTAAAGAATCAACTCTGTATTCTTCTCTATAATTTTCTTTGGGCGATTTGGGCGTTGGTAAGATTTGAATATAATCGAATGATTCATCGGGAATATTACTCCAATCTGCTTGGTATTTAAAACAAACGTTTTTATATTCCTTACCTTTATTAAGAGAAATATATATTTTATTTATCAAATACAACGGTTTCGTGTCATCAATGATAAAATAATCGTTTTCTCTAATTTTAGTATAAAGACATAAATAATCTACAAGAAGCCGTTTACTATTTTTCTTTACGGAATCAAGTTTTTTAAGTTTTTCCTCTACCCATTCATATTGCTCTTTTTTTTCATCTTGATTATTTAATTCATCGAATAGCCAAAAATATCTATCACTATTGCTAATGATATTGTTTATAATAAGTGGATGAAAAGTTGTCAATTTAATATGACTTTCATTTATATCTTTTTTTATTTCTTCTTTAATATCAGTATTTGCAAAATCAAATTGATTGTAAATGCTATAAATTATGGACAGATAGGGACGTATAGTTTTTTCTCTTAGAATTTCAATCTTCCTCTGTATGTATATGTCTTTTAGAATTTCAACCTTCCTTTTTGTGTATATGTTTTTTTGTGAATCATTGTATTCTCGTCTTAGTACAATGAGTAATATCATAAGTGGATATAATAATGCCTTTTCTCCTTTTGCTTTTAAAAAATAATCGGATATTCTACTCATATCAAAGTTATTATCATCTTTCCATTTCTCTATGTATTCTTTATCATACAAGAACCATTCGGTATAAATATTAAGCGCAAACAAAGCAAAATACGGTCCAATAGCCATATCTATGCCTAAAAACCTATTCTCGGAAATTTCCAAATCTTCATCTTTCTCAATTTTTTTTAAAATATCTTTGGAAGTTACAAAATTTAAAAAATCTTTATATGCGGTTTCTTGATTACCATTGGGTAATAAATTGCGGATGTCAGAAAGAAAGACATCTACGTTTGTATTTCTGACTCGTTTATCCGATTTCAATGCCAATGCTTTATTAATAACATCGACAATTGATTTATCAGAGTTGAAAAACTCAATCAAAAACTTCCAAGAATCATTCATATATCAAATCTTTTATTAATTTTTACACAAAGTGATTTGATGATATCAATAATTGTTTGATAATCATCTTTGCCTTTGGTAATATATTCTTTTAAATGATATGCATTATCTTCTATATCATATCTTAAATTTTCAATTTCCCTAATACATTGCTGTATTTTATCTGTTACTCTTTTTATTTCTTTTGTTTGTTTATTGATTTTATCATACTCGTCATTTGTGTTAAACGCAAACATAGCTAATCCACCAACAATTGCTCCCAAAGGAAATAATAAAGAACCAAATGTTGCCATGGCAGTTCTTCCTAACATTCCGACACCAATCGCTCCGAGAGTACCAATGGTAGTGCCTATTATTAAGTTATCTCTTTTTTCGGAATAATAGTCAGTGACTGGAAGGTTCGATTCATTTTGAATAATTTCTGTAAAATTTCTTACAGATGCACGCGCTACGGCAATTTCAGTAACATTGTTGATGCTAAAATTACGACGTCTTTTTAACTTAGATTCTGCATCTTCTATCTCTTTTAAGGCCGATTTGCGGGCATAGTACAGGCTTTCAGCAGCTTTTTTAAGCCTCTTTTCTGCCAATTGGTAATCTATCTTGGCATCTTCAAGTTTCTGAACTGCCTCTTTCTCCTTGGTCGAAGTGAAAATATTTGCAAACAATCCGTAAGCCATAGCGATTTATATATTGAAAAGTGATTAAAAGTCATTTGAACAGCAAAAGTACAAATTGTTTTGTTTCCCTGCAAATATAATTCATTTTTTATTGGTTCACGAATTCAATCACCATTTTCGTATAGTTGTAGAGCCTTTTTTATTTCTTCTGCAACCGTGTTTTTATAACTTTCCGGCGAAACAACTTGAAGATAACTTCCGTAACTTAATATCTGTCCCAATAGTTCCACATTTGGATAAACTGTTATTTCCACTTCTCCATATTCCAATCCGTTTTGTTTCGTTAACGGTAGAACTGTTTTTTGAGAATTATGCAACGGTTTTTTGGTAAGTCTGCCAAAAGTATATTTATCTAAGGCTCTCAATCTGATTGTGGTCAATTCTGCATTTTTTTCAAAACTAACCCCGACTAAATTCGCCAAATAATCATATTCTCCATGTTCTGGCGGTATGTACGGATGTTTTGGTATATAGCGAATTTCTTGTTCTTCATCGTCATCCTCGTCCTTCTTATATATTCTGTCCAAAGCAATGACAAATTGTCTAAAAGGTTCGCACCCATCCTTTTCTGACACTCCTAATGCAAAATAACGCCCGTTATATGTCCTCAATAAATGCGGGTGAAAGATAATCTCCATCTTATTACGGTCAAAAGGCAAATATGTGATTTTAAAAGGTTTCTTTTTGTTTATGTAGTCAGCAATTTTGTCATATCTTTCTTTAAGTACCGCTTGAAATTTAATGTTTTTTAACGGATCTTTGTCCGCGCCTATGTATCTATATTTTGTAGAACGCCCGTTTTTAATTTGCAATATATCAAAACCGTTTTTTTTAAACTCATCAACAACTTCCGGAATTACATGTTTAAGCGTTTTGTATTCCGTATATGCTGCTAATTTATTTGACAAATTTTGACCGAAAAAATCAGTCAATACATCTTCATAAGACACTTCGCAACCTTTAACCAAAAGTTTATAGAAGGTTTTAACAAGACTGCCTCTCGCTTTATCGTATGTAAATACGTTTTTCATATTAATGAGAATTTAACGATATTACAACCGCAAAAATGAATATAATTTCTAAATTATCAAAATGTTTTTTTAGAATTAATAAAAAACCGTATTTTTGTGCAAAATAAAAATTGATTAAAAACTATGGAACTGACATTGAAAAACGGGCATTTGGATATGCCTGTTCCCGACGGAATTGATTTTCGCGAGGAAATAAAGAAACTTAAAAAAGAAAAAAACGCCGTTGTTCTGGCGCATTATTATACGACGGACGAAGTTCAGGAAATCGCTGACTATACCGGCGACAGTCTTGGTCTCTCGCAGCAGGCGGCTAAAACCGACGCCGACATCATCGTCTTCGCTGGCGTGCATTTTATGGCTGAAACCGCCAAGGTTCTCTCGCCCAAGAAAAAAGTTTTAATCCCCGA
>JAEEXW010000051.1 GCA_016287995.1 Bacteroidales bacterium | reverse complement strand
CACAAATCGTAAACAGCGAAAATAGTTCCGCGCTTGTCAGCACCAATAATAAGAATTGTGTTATCGTTAATTTTTTTTATCATTCCGGCTTCCCATTTGCCTTGAATTTGAGAGATGTCAATTTTAGTATTTTCTAAAACTGCATTGATCATTTTTGTCTTACCAATAGTACCGATAATAATCTGTGTTTCAGCGTTTTGATTATTAAGTTCCGGTTTTCTGCCTGAGACATCGAAAATATCGTTTTGAAGGTTTCTAACAGCGATTTTCACGCCCTCAAAATCTTCGTCAGAATATATCAAACTGCACTTTGCCAAGTCGATTCCGCCCTGACTTTTATCAAAGTTAATATATTGAGCCTTAGCAAATTGAAAACTTAAAACTGCTAAGATGATTACCAATAATTTTTTTTTCATAATATATTTTTCGTAAACTTCGCTGCAAAGTTAAAAAAAAATTACGAAAAATTAAGAAATAAGATACTAAAAAAGTGCGCTTTTTTTTCAAAAGCGCACCTCTACCCTATTTATATACTTTGCTCTTATAACTTAGACAATCCGATTAATCTTTTTGTCTTTCTACATACGACTTTGTGCGGAGTTTTGCTTTGCACTCCTCAAAAGTATAGTCAGTCTTAAACGGAATGTCCATTTTAGAAAACGTTTGAAAATAAAGCAGACAACCGTCTCTCCACCATTTAGCCTCGTCAAGTTGAACTTTAAGTTTTTCAGAAACTTCGTTGAAAATAGGGTCTGAAACTTTTCCTTTCAACGTTGCCCAAATATCTTGAAACGATACAACTTCTTTCACGCCTTTGTCATAATGATAAACAAGTTCGTCCCAAAGCGTGTTGCCGTTGTCAAAAGTATAATCCCAAGGCAAGTGATGAAACCACAAAACATATTCTTTCGGACAAAGTTTCGGATTATTAAACATTGATTTCAACGGCTCTTGATACTGCTCTACTGCGTTAGAGCCCGTTGAGGAGCGGTTAAAACCGAGACCGTCAGCAGAGGCTTTATGATAATAACGCGGCATCCAATCTTCTCTCGCACCCGGAATTGCGCACCACGGCTCAGGTCCCCAATGGTCTGACCAGCCCATCAAATGATGAAGTCCGAGAGGGGTCATATAGTCTACAACGGCTTCACGACTGCGGAACATTATGTTTTCAATTTTTTTAACGGCATCTTTATCTGTTGTGATGGTAAGGTTAATCCACTCCTTAGCAATCTGCTGCGAAGTAAGGTCTGGATTCCACGCCAACCTACCGAAAGCATACCAGTTGGACTGCGCCATAACATAACCGCACCAGTTTTTCATATTTCCGGTATTGGCAACACCAGAAAACGCCGTAAGTTTTTGATTAAGAGTAGTTTCTTTAACGTTTTTGCCGTTATGGAAAGTTGGATAATCAAGAAACTCTTTCCACATTGTCGCAAGATAACAAAGGTGGTCGCTATAACCGAGATATTCCTGAGTGATTTGAAGTTCCGCCATTATTTGCGTGTTTTTCATAGCACCGAAAAGCGGTGCAAACGGTTCGCGGGGTTGAAAATCAATAGGACCGTTTTTTATTTGAATAATAACATTGTCATCGAATTTCCCGTCCAAAGGCATAAACTCATCGTAAGCCTGTTTTGCGCGGTCGCCGCCCTGAGGATTGTAAACAAAAGCACGCCACATTACGATACCGCCGTAAGGTTTTAAGGCTTTCGCTAACATATTAGCACCGTCAGCATGTGTACGACCAAAGTCCATAGGACCGGGCAAACCCTCACTATTGGCTTTTACAAGAAAACCGCCGAAATTCGGAATCGAAGTATATATTTCTTTAACTTTTTTCGTCCACCAGTCAATTACGTCTTTGTCTAACGGGTCGGAAGTTTTAAGACCGCCGAGAGCCGCCGGCGAAGAGAAATTAACCGCTAAATACACCTTTATATTATAAGGACGGAGACGGTCTGCAACGGTTTTAACGCCTTGAAGCATTTGAGAAGAAAGAATTTGCGGATCAGCGTTAACATTATCAATGACAGTGGCATTGATTCCAATAGAAGCATTGGCGCGGGCGTAAGTTTCGATGTCAGAACGGAAATTAATTTTACCGTCTTGAAACCAAATGGATTTTCCGGCATAACCACGTTCTACGCTACCGTCAGGATTGTCCCAATGGTTTAAAATGCGGATTTGAAACGCCGGATTTGAAACAAAATTCTTGATAACCGTTTCACCGTTTTTGCGACGTCTTAGAAATTCATAAACGCCATAAAGCGCACCGGCAGAGGTTTTTGCCTCGATTTTTACGTTTTTTTCGTCGGCGTTAATCATAAAACCGTCGCCTTGAATTGCTGAATTTTGAGAATTGTCAAGCACCACGAAACTTGCCTGCTCCATCTTTTTAGCAGTGTAAAAATTCGGCACAACAGAGAGAATTTCCTTTTTAATAACATCAAATGTGGGATTTTTCGATGTCAAATAAAACACGTAAGGCTCTTGCATCATCTTGAAATTGAGCCATAATTTATCCGACTGAGCCGCCGCAAACAGCGGCAGCATAGTCAGAAATAATAGTAATCTTTTTAAAATCATGTCTTTTGCATTATGGTTTAGTGGTGCAAAAATAACGGATAAAACGCAAAAAACAAAATTTTTATTTTTAGAAGAATTGTACTACATCATCAAAAGGTCTGTGACCGGGTTGTTTGGGTTCGCCGGAACGATAGCCGAGCGCAATTACAGCCATAACTGTTTCGTTTTCAGGTATAGAAAACTCCGAACGCAGACCGTCAGAATCACGCATACCCATTATCAACGTGTCAAAACCCATTGCACGCGCTTTCATAATAAGATAACAATTGCTCAAACCGTTGTCGTATGCACCCCAACCATCACCGATTTCGTTGGTGGCCTTACCGTCAAAGAAACCTGACTTACCTTTTTCAAAAGTAGAAACAATAAGCACAGGTGCATTTATAATGCGGTCTTTGTTGCCGCCGACAAGGTTTTGAACGGCTTCGAGTTTCTCTTTACCTATCGCCACGTAATACTTTGTGGGCTGCTGATTTGCCCATGACGGCGCTTCCTGAACGGCTTTGAGAAGTGTACGAACTTCATCTTCCGAAATTTTCTTGGCAGCATCATAACTGCGAATACTACGTCTTGTGGTCAAAACTTCGTCAAAAGACGGTGATGATGCCGTTGTTTTCTGTTCGCCGCAGTTACTACCTCCGTTACAGCCTGAAAAAATAACAAGTGCCGTTAATACACCAAAGAATAATTTTTTGTACATAATCATAAATAATTTTAATATTCAAATATTAGATTAAAAACCTCTTTGCCGGTTTAATAAAAGATTCAAAAAAAATCCTAAAAAAAATTTTTTTACCCGAAAAAACTTTTATACATTTGCTTTGAAAAATGAAATGTATAGAAGTTTTTTCTTATTTTTAATACGAATCGAAAAACTATGGAATTCAGTTGGGAAAATTTCAAAAATGCGTACAAGAATGAATTGGAAGCCCGTCAGGGGTTTATAAAGTTATGTGATGTGTTGATGCGGAAACTGTATCCCGATTACACCATAAAATATTCTGATGAGATTTCTGAAAATGAAAACAAAAAAGACGGCAGTATAGGAAAAAAATGTATAGTTTATTTGCCGAAATACTTTCTTGACGGCGTTTCCAACTCGCGAAAAGGCCAAATAAGAAAGTCCCTTAACGAAAATTTGCCGTATATGAAGGCAAATCAGATTACACAGTGGGTACTACTTATGCCGCTACAATTTTCTACCGAAGAAGCCTCTTGGTGGGAAAATTGGTCGCTGAGAATCAAACAGGAAAACGGCGTTACCCCGGAGGTAAAACTCGGTAATGAAATTGCTTCGCTTGCAAGTAAGTTCGGTATTGATTTTCAAGGACTTGAAACTCTTGAAAAAGCACAGCAAGAACAGCAAGAACCTTCTAATGATGACGTAATGGATTTTGATTTCGATTACGACCCGGAGGCAGAAGAAAAAACAGCCGAACCAGAACCGGAACCGGAAGTAAAACTCGAAGTAAAAATCGCAGCGGTAAAAGCACCAGAAGTAAAAGTTGCAGCAGCTGCTGCTCCTGAGTCTCAACCCGAGGCTCAGCCTGAACCCGAACCAAAACCCGTACCGGAACCTGTTTTAGAAGAGTTGATTTCAACATTTGATTTTAAGACAAAATTTGAGGCGTTGGAAACAGAAAAACTCGAACTACCAGAGAATCAGCGCAAAGTTTTTGATGAGCGCAGAGACGAAAGCAGCGTTAAAAACTATCTTAACGATTTTGTTTTCGGTGATTTGTCGCAGTTTACAGGAAAAGACCTTATCAAAAAGGCACAAATTTATGTCAACAACGAGCAGTTTTCGCGCGGACTTTACATTTATGAATACACCGACAAAAAGAACCTCGTAGACAACATTCTCAAAGAGGATTACAAACGCGGTGTTAACGAAAGTACATTTCAACTGAATTATAAATATTATATGATAAAAGGCGATTTGTTATTTGCAAAACGTGATTTTATCAATTCAGCAGAGTCTTATAATAAGGCGTGCGAAATCGTGGATTCTTACAAGGAAACACTTGAAGAATACGAGTCGGATATGTCGGTTGCTTCTACTTGCACCTCACTTATGCGCGACAACGAGGCACTTATAAAATATTACGAGGCATACGGCGAAGCGTTACTGCAAGTCGGCGAGTTCAGCAAATCAGCAGAGCAGTTTTCTCTTGCATTAGACCAAGATCCGTCCGACAAAAAAATACAAAAACGTTACGATTTGGCGGTATATTTGGACAAAGGTACTAACAAGTTCAAATCTAAATGGCTGTCATGGCTTAATGTTTTTACCGCACCTTATTATTATTTCCAAGCCAGAAAAATCGACCCGGAAATCAAAGAGTTGGAAAAAGCGGAAAAACTGCGCCGCCGTGCATTTTGGGGCGTACTTTTGATTCTTCTACTTATCGGAGCAGCGTTTGCTTTGTTCTGGTTTGGACGCAGCATTGCTGATTCGGTATCCTCTGAGGGTGGTGTTAAGGCAGAAGTTTCGGCTACACCGCTTACTATTCAGATTAAGAAAGGCGATTATTATATGGAAAGAATTTCGCCCGAAAACCCGCATTATATTGATTCGGCTATTATAGCATATCAGAGGGCTATCAGAATTGACAATACCGATACGACTGCTCAGGCCGGTTATTTGAAGGCGTGCAAGGCGATGGCTGATTATGTCAATCAGGTTCAGCAACATATTTCTACCGACAGCGCAGAATATTTCCTAAGTATGCGCCGCCCGACGGAAGGTTTGAGACTTTTCAAATACCTTTACGATACAGAAGACAAGACAAAAGGCAAATTCGGTTTTGTTGACACGCTCGGCAATGTGGTGATTGCGCCGCTCTTCGACTTCAACTACCGCACAATGGACGGTCAAGGCGAAACATTCTATAACGGTCGTGCAAAAGTTTGCCTCAAAGTTGCTGATAACGACACTGTATATTTCTACATTGATCAGCGCGGCAACAAGATTGACGAATAAAACAATGAACATCATTCTTGCTGTAACGGGTGCAAGTGGTAGCATTTATGCGGAAAGACTGCTAAAATATCTGTCAAAAAGCAATAAAATTTTAGCAGTTTTTTCTAAAAATGCAATAAAAATATATCAAGAAGAAACAGGCTCGGTTTTAACAGAGACCGATAATATAAAAATTTACGATGACGGAAATTTTTATGCGCCTTTTGCTTCGGGGAGTTTTTTGAGCGATGCGATGGTGGTTTGTCCTTGTTCAATGGGGACATTAGGACGGATAGCCTCAGGCGTTTCGGATTCGCTTATAACGCGGGCTGCCGATGTTATGCTCAAAGAACGCAGAAAACTGATTTTGGTTGTAAGGGAAACCCCTTACAACCTTATTCATATCCGTAACATGGAAACACTTACTTTGGCAGGTGCAGTTATCTGTCCCGCGTGTCCGTCGTTTTACTCAAAACCTCAAACCTTAGAAGATATGGTTGACACAGTTGTTTTCCGCATTTTAGACTTGCTCGGCATACAAAACGAGGGTTTCCGTTGGGGAATTACAACTTCTTAAACTTTTATTTCACAATCTTGAAAAATCCTCCCGGTACGGGTACTTCAAATTTCATAAGTTTACCGGTTTTTGGATGAACAAACTGCAATGTAGCCGCATGAAGGCAGACACGTTTCAGCGGATTGGTTTTTGCATCATATTTTGCATCGCCGGCTACGGGGTGCCCTATTGCCGACATTTGAACGCGAATTTGATTTTTTCTTCCCGTGTCAAGATTGCATTTTACCAAAGAAAATTCTTCATTGTTTTGCAAAACTTCATAATTCGTTACTGCAAACTGTCCGCCGTTATTGATAAAAGACGAATGTATTTTCAGCATTTTGTCTTCGGTCAGATAAGATTTTATAGTGTCTTTTTTGTACTGAGGAACGCCCTCCACAACAGCATAATACGACCTTTCAACTACAACATTGCTCCAATCGTTACGGAAAAAATCCCTTGCCGCCATAGATTTTGCAAACATCATCACGCCGGAAGTTTTTCTGTCAAGACGGTGAACAACGTATATATGACGGTTTCTTCCCTCTTTCTTAACATGCATATTAACGATATGGTAAGCCGTGTTTTCCTTGTCGCCGATAGTGCCGACGGAGAGAAGCCCTTCTTTTTTGTTGATAACAACTACATCGTGGTCTTCGTAAAGAATGTCAAGATTTGAATTATTGATACCTCCCTGCTGCATAAGTTTCGGTTTCGGCAAAACCCTTACCGTATCTCCTTTTTGCAAAAGGAAATCAAAAGCCGTTGTTGACATATCGTTGACTACGACTCTGCCACTTTTAAGTATTTCTCTGACTTTTGTCTTGCTGCGGTCGGTGATTTTTTCCAAAAGAAATTTTAGTAGCGTATCATTTTCCTGAACCCTGAGGGTTAATTCTGCTGCTGCCGAAGTTGTATTTTTTTTGTTCATAACGGATAATTCTTATAATAAAAAAGGCCGCTCATTTTTTTGCGACCTCTTTTTCATTGTTGACCTATGAGGATTCGAACCTCAAATAACAGAACCAAAATCTGCTGTGTTACCGTTACACCATAGGTCAGTACCATAAAAAACTTTTAAAAATCATTATTCACCTTGGTGGCGTGTATAAAAATCTCAAAACTTTCAACATGGCAACCGTTAAACCGTTTGCGCCACCCTTGGTTTTTCGGCTGCAAAGATAGAAACTTTTTTTGTTATCTTCCAAATTTTTTTGGACTTTTTTTTCAAAAAAATTGAAAAAAAATTTCACTGCGCATTTTTCTTGGCATTTATCAAAAAAAAATGTATTTTTGCGCTCTAAAAAAATATAATTAGAATGAAAGATTTTAAATTTTATGACCGCATAATAGGTTGGGCGGTGTTTGCAGTTGCTGCAATCTGTTACCTCCTTACCGTTGAGCCTACCGCGAGTTGGTGGGATTGCGGCGAATTTATCGCTACTTCCGTAAAGTTGGAAGTAGGACACCCTCCCGGAGCACCCCTTTGGATGATAATTGGCAGGGTTGCCGCGCTTTTTGCTCCCGATGACGCGCACATGGCTCTCGCAATGAATGTAACTTCGGCTCTGGCAGCGGCCTTTACTTCGCTTTTTCTGTTTTGGTCAATAACACATTTGGCACGGCGTATCGTCGAAAACACTTATTATAAAGAGGAACGCCGTAGCAGTTATTCTAACGCTCAGACGGTTGCTGTATTGGCAAGCGGCGTTGTTGGCGCACTTATTTATACGTATTGCGACACAGCGTGGTTTTCGGCTGTTGAAGCAGAGGTTTATAGTATGAGTTCACTATTCACGGCGGTGGATTTTTGGCTGATTCTCCAATGGGAAGAACACGCCGATGAAAAATACGCGAACCGTTGGCTTGTACTTATATGCTATCTGATGGGTCTTTCTATCGGAGTGCATTTGCTAAACCTTTTGGTAATTCCGGCTATCGTACTCGTATATTATTACAAAAAATACAATCCCACGAAACTCGGAACTGTTTTGGCTCTCGGAATTTCGGTTGTGATTTTGGCGTTTGTGCTGTATTTTATTATACCTCAGACGGTTAACATTGCGGCTCATTTCGATTTGATGTTTGTCAACGGTTTCGGACTGCCGTATTATTCGGGCATTATAACGTTTTTGATTTTGGTTTTAGCGGGTTTGGGCTGGCTCGTATGGTGGTCGCACAAAAACGGAAAAGCCGTTATCAACCTTATAAGTCTCGGTGTTTTTGTGATAATGATTGGTTACGGTTCGTTTGCGATGACGGTTATCCGCTCGTTTGCAAACACGCCTATTAACGAAAATTCGCCCTCGGACGGTTTCTCTTTGCTCTCGTATCTTAACAGAGAACAGTATGGCGACAATCCGCTGATTTACGGACCGTATTTCACGGCGGAGGTTATCGGCAGCGAAAAAGAGACTACTTATATTCCGCAAGACGGCAAGTATTTAGAAATCAACAAACCGGCCGCAAAATACATTTACGACAGAGAAAATCAAGGATTTTTTCCGCGAATGTATTCTACAAGCGAAGGTCATATCATGGCTTACAAATCTTGGGGCGGTCTTGACGATACAGAAACAAAGCCGACATTCGGTCAAAACCTTAGATTCTTTTTCACTTACCAGTTAGGACACATGTATTTTAGATATTTCATGTGGAATTTTGCCGGTCGTCAAAACGACATTCAAAACGCAGCCGGAGGCACTATCAACGGTAACTGGATTACGGGTATTGACTTTTTGGACGGCTTAAAAGGTGCATCTTCGGAGAATCTTCCCGAACGTTACAAAAACAATTCGGCAAGAAACGTTTATTACCTTTTGCCCTTGCTGCTCGGACTTTTGGGCATTTTTATAAGCCTCAACGAGGACGGCAAAAACTGTTTTGTAGTGTTTATGTTTTTCCTTTTGACGGGAGTTGCGATTGTGATTTACCTCAATCAGACACCGTATCAGCCGAGAGAAAGGGACTATGCGTATGCGGGTTCGTTTTATGCGTTCAGCATTTGGTGCGGTCTCGGAGTTTTGGCAATTTGGCGTTTCTTGACCAACACTTTGGGCGAAAACAAAGCAATGACTGCGGCGTTAGTTTCATGTGTTTCGTTTTTTGTACCTATTGAAATGGCTTCTCAAAACTGGGACGACCACGATAGAAGCGGTCGCTACACTTGTAGAGATTTTGCCGCTAACTATTTGAACTCATGCGCAAAAGATGCTATTTTGTTTACTTTTGGAGACAACGACACTTTCCCGCTTTGGTATGCTCAGGAAGTGGAAGGCATACGCCGCGATGTTAGGATAGTAAACCTTTCGCTTGCAGGTTGTGATTGGTATTTGAAGCAGTGTCAGGAAAAGAAATACGAAGGTTTGCCCGTAAAAATGACTATGGCACCGCAAAAATATCGTCAAGATTTGCGCAACATTGTTATTTGTACAGAGCAGGCCGGTCAGATGATAAACGAGAAATACAACGCCCACAAAAGCGAAATTGACGCAATTTATTCTCCGCTTTACGACGATTTTATGGAATTGATTGACAAAACGGAGTTCCCGAAAAAGTACGAAAAAGATTACAGAACAATTTCGGGCGGCTATCAGCAACTTTCGCCGGCAGTATTCTTATCGCTTGTCAGCCAACTGTCAAGACCTGAAATTGCAAAAGGTCTTTTCGGAAACGATTTGAGCGGCATAGAAGAAGTTAAAAAACGCGCTTCCGATTTAGCAACTAAAATTTCGGGCTATTATGTCGGAATAAAAGACGTTTTGAAAATAACCGCTGACGACAACGACTTGGTAACAATGTCAAACGGTGATAAATACAATTACATTCCCTCAAAGAAGATTTCGATACCCGTCAACAAGGCAAATTGCCTTAAAAACGGAACGCTTGACGACAGCAACAAAGACCGCGCTTTAACGTCTTTGAACTGGAATATCAGCAAAAATTACTTCACGAAATCGGATTTGGCAGTTATGGATATTATTGCCGCTAACGATTGGGAGCGTCCGGTGTATTTTGCAGCAAGTGCGGGCGGCGGCGATTTTCTCGGTCTTGACAAGTTTATGAGATTGGAAGGTTTTGCATACCGTTTTGTGCCTTACGTAACCGAGCATAAAGAGAGCGGAGAAGTAGGCGAAGTATCTTCCGAAATCATGTACGACAACGTTATGAACAAAATGCAGTGGGGCAGAATGAACGAGCCTGACGTTACGATTGAAGAAAACAACCGCCGTCAGATGGCAATTCTGGATTTGAGAAATCTGTTTTCAAGACTTGCACTGCAACTTGTTGAAGACGGCAAAGAGGCTAAGGCAAAAGAAGTTATGGAAAAATGTCTCACCCTTATGCCAAAAGACAAATTGCCTTACGATTATAAAATGTTGCCGGTAGTTTCTGCGCTTTACGCCAGCGGTATGACAACCGAGGCAGAAAGAGTTGCTATGGAAATGGCGGACGAGTATCAGCAGATTTCGTCATGGCTTTCTGGATTGTCCTCTGACGGCTTCCGTGAAGACAGAGAGTTTGGACTTTGTATATCAATAGTCGGTTATCTCGCTAAAATTGCCGAGGTTAACGGCTCTAAAAAAACCGCCGATTATATTGACAACGTTTACAAACAAATTGCAGGAGAAAGCATTTTAGAATAGAGAAGAAAAAAATGCGGCTCTGTTTGAGCCGGATTTTTTTATAAATTACATTTTTTACTAAAAAGTTCTCTTTTATTTTGTTTTTTCAAAAAAAGTTTTGTCGGTTAGTTGAAAAAAGTTATATTTGCGGAATAAAATTATTAAAGTATAGGATTATGGAAACTGCATTAAAAGAAAAAAAGCCTTGTTTTTATGTAAAGTTTGAAAATACGCAACGTAATCTTACTCTGCTCGCATTTCTTCAAGCGTTTTGCGGTAATAGTTTTGCTGTTTATGATTCACCCGAAGATATAGCAGCCGATAATAAAAATGAAAAAGATTACAGCAGTATTTACAGGCAACTTGAAAATTATAATCCAGTATACGACGAAGAATATCTTGCCCAACTGTCGTCGAAAGCGACACCTAATTGGCAAAAAATAGGCAACACGGATAAATGGCTCAGAGATTTAAGAGGAGGGCAAGATAACTTGCAAAATATCAACAATCGCGGTTGCAGAATACGCTGTCGGTAGTAATGTCGAAGAATTGCCGTGGAGTATGCTGAAAGTACTTCCGTTTGACCTTAACCATGCATTTACGGCAGGATATTTAATGCACGGAGTTTACGAAGAAAAACAAAAACGCGGTGCAAAATTTCCTATGCGCTCTATTGTGCCGAATGATACAAAAATGTTTGCACAAGCCCATTATGAAACTGACATACAGTACTTTGTATCATCTGACAGCGAAGCAAAAAAGATTTACGAAATTTTACCGGAACATAATTTTATATTTGTTGACATCAGTAAAAATTTTATTGAAAACGGATTGGAATAAAACACGAGCCGCAATGATTACGGCTCGTTTTTTTTTAATAAAAAAATTAATCCTTTTTTGCAATATTGTTAAAAATTCTTTGTAACTTTC
>JAEEXW010000485.1 GCA_016287995.1 Bacteroidales bacterium | reverse complement strand
AAAAAACAAGGTATAATTGAAAAAGACTGCCGCAGAGGGCGCAGCCGAAACAGACAATGTTACCACAACGGAGGGCGGACGGCAAGAGACTCGTCACAAAAATATTTTTGAAGCCGAAATATCCGTTTCAGAAAGTGGCGAATATGCTGTTTTGTTGGACGTTGGACAAAAAATGGCACGCCGTCACAATCTTGACATCGACGGCAAAAACGTTATCGAAATGCAAAACCTTTGGTTGCCGCCGACTGCCTCAAAAATCGTAACTTTGGAAAAAGGCAAACATAAACTTTCTGCCGAACTTACCGAAAACGACCGCCCGATAGTCTATTTTTCAAAAGTGAAAAAAGAGTTTTCGTTTACCTCGTATCCGTCTGACGCAGTGGATTTTACGGTGATTTTCGGAACGCCTGATAAAATTATTGCAACTTATAGAAAACTTACCGGTGAGGCACCTTTGATGCCGGCTTGGGCTTTGGGTTATATTCATTGCCGCGAAAGGTTTCACTCTCAAAAAGAAATCATCGAGACTGCCGACCGTTTTGAGACAGAAAATATCCCTGTGGACGTTTTGGTTCAAGATTGGCAGTATTGGGGCAAAAACGGCTGGAACTCAATGGTTTTCGATGCTGACAATTATCCTGACCCTAAGGCTCTGACTGATTATCTTCATTCAAAAAATATCAAAATGATGTTGTCGGTTTGGTCAAAAATCGACAAAAATTCTGTTGTCGGCAAGGAGATGTTGAGTAAAAATTATTATATTCCCAACACCGATTGGATTGACTTTTTTAACCCTGACGCCGCCGCTGCGTATTGGAAAAATTTCAGTCAGAAGTTGTTGCCGCTCGGCATTGACGCTTGGTGGCAAGACGCTACCGAACCCGAAAACGATGACCTTGAAAACCGCTTTGTTAACAAAGGCACTCTTGAGGGCAACCGCGTGAGAAACGTCTATCCGTTAATGGTTAACAAAACTGTATATGAAGGTCTTACGAAAGACCAGCCTAACAAACGTCCGATGATTCTTACCCGCAGTGGATTTTTGGGGATTCAGCGTTATGGTTCGGCACTTTGGAGCGGCGACGTGGGCAACGATTGGGAAACTTTGCGCCGTCAGATTACAGGCGGATTAGGACTTCAAGCGGCGGGCGTTCCGTGGTGGACCTACGACGCGGGCGGTTTTTTCCGTCCTTTTGACCAATATCAAAATAATGATTACATCAACCGTATGCTCCGTTGGATAGAACTCTCTGTTTTTCTGCCGCTTATGCGTGTTCACGGATATATGAGCGACACTGAGCCGTGGCGTTACGGACCAACCGCAAAAAGCATTATCACACGTTGTATTCGTGAGCGCAAAAGTCTTTTCCCGTATATTTATTCTAATGCCGCAGAGATTGCTTTTAACGGCTCAACGTTGATGCGTCCTTTGGTTTTTGATTTTTCTGACGATGAAAAAGCGTTAGAGCAAAAATACGAATATATGTTTGGTAAAGCATTGTTAATCAGTCCTGTAACTGAGCCTGACGTAACAGAATGGGAAACTTATCTTCCCAAAAACAAAGCCGGCTGGTACGACCGTCATGACCTCGGCAAATATTACGATGGCGGACAGACCGTCAAGACCAAAGTAAACGGCAGTTTTATTCCGGTTTTTGCCAAAGGCGGCAGCATTGTGGTTCAAACCGGCTTGAACTCCAATACTGAAATAATGGTCTATTCCGGTGCAGACTGCGAGTTTACGCTTTACGAAGACGACGGCGAAACACTTGATTATCAGAGCGGTAAATATTCAAAGACTCTTATTAAATGGAATAATCAAAAACGCACGCTTACAATAGAGCCTTCCGAGGGACAACTCTCAGCCAAATATACTTTTGAAGTTTTGGTATACGAGCCTAAAAACAAACGCGTAAAGCGTAATGGCGACAAAGTTAAGAAAACCACTCTTGGCGGAGAAACTTTCCACAAAGTAGCGGAGTATAATGGAAAAGCGTTAACAATAAAGTTTTAGCCCTTGGGCTAAAACTTTATTGTATTAACTAATATTCCTAAAAAAAGGAAACATTGTTCTAATAAAAAATGTCGGCATTGATGATTTTCAGTGCCGACATTTTAGTTCTTTTTATGTTG
>JAEEXW010000484.1 GCA_016287995.1 Bacteroidales bacterium | reverse complement strand
TTCTGAATTTGCTACAAAGAAAGAAGATGGTAAATACTATTATAACTACAAACAACTCACCAACGGTGCTAAGAAAGACCCGAACGGCAAAGAATATGACGTTGACGGTCAGATCGCATTCTTGAAATCACTCGTTGACAAATATCCGATTTATTCAATCGAAGACGGTCTTGATGAGAACGACTGGGAAGGTTGGGCAAAACTTACGGCAGAACTCGGCGACAGAGTACAACTCGTAGGCGATGACTTGTTTGTAACCAACACTGAGTTCCTCAGAAAAGGTATCACCAACAAAGTTGCTAACTCAATCCTTATCAAAGTTAACCAAATCGGTTCTTTGACCGAGACTTTGGAAGCAATCGAATTGGCTCACAGACACGGCTATACAACAGTAACTTCACACCGTTCAGGCGAAACAGAAGATACTACTATCGCCGACATCGCTGTTGCAACAAATTCAGGTCAAATCAAGACAGGTTCTATGTCAAGAACCGACCGTATGGCTAAATACAACCAACTTATCAGAATCGAAGAAGAACTCGGCGATTCAGCACAGTACAAGTTTGAAAAACTTACCGGCTTTAAGTTGTAGTTTGTTATCATACAAAAATTTAAGGCGGTTGCTTTTTTGGCGACCGCCTTTTTTATTATTTTTAAGCAATCTGATTTGCATGTTAAAAAAAATATTGGTAATTTTACCGAATATTTTTTAAGAGAGAAAAATGAACTTCACGATTTTGAGTTTCGCCACTCTGAGCGATTTCATCAGAGAAATTTTTGGAGCGGATATTCCGCTGCCGGTTCAGACATACGGTTTTTTTGTCGCAATGGCCTTTGTAGCAGGCACTTGGATTATGACAATCGAATATAAGAGAAAAGAAAAACTTGGAACGATGGGTGCGGTTTACAAGGTTGTAACCATTGGAGAAAAGCCCTCGGTCAAAGATTTGGCTTTTACTTTTATCATCTCATTTTTAATAAGTTACAAACTTGTCGGAATAATCTTCAATTACCGAGAATTTACTTTAAACGCTCAGGAGTTTTTGCTCTCGGGACGCGGAAGTTTTGTCGGCGGCTTGCTGATTGCTGCCGCAGCAACATGGCACGCTTGGAATACAAAAAACAAGAAAGCCCTTCCGAAACCTAAACAAGTAATTCTCAAAACGATGCCACACCAGTTAGCAGGAAATATTTTGGTTGTAACAGGAATTTTCGGACTTCTTGGTGCAAAACTTTTTCACAATTTTGAAAACTGGGACAGATTTGTTGCTGACCCGATAGGCGAATTATTTTCTTTTAGCGGTTTGACATTTTTCGGAGGCTTGATAGTCGGCGGTTTTGCGGGCGCAATCTTCCTGAAAAAGAATCATTTGAGCAGTTTTCATACGTTAGACTCTGCCGCCTGCGGAATACCACTCGGTTATGCACTCGGACGTGTGGGCTGTCAACTCTCCGGCGACGGCTGCTGGGGTTGCGAAAACACCTCCCCTGCCCCATCATTTATTCCTGATTGGGCATGGTCGTCAAAATTTCCTAATAACGTCATAAATGCTGGGGTGCCTATTGACAACTGCGGTCATCAGCATTGTCATGAACTTGCAACGGCAGTTTATCCGACTTCGCTTTACGAAACCTTGATGATGCTGATAATCTTTTCGTTGCTGTTTTTTTGGTTAAGACACAAAATACATCTTCCGGGAATGTTGTTCGGAACGTATTTAAGTATGCAGGGCATTGAAAGGCTTTTGATTGAACAAATCCGTGTCAACAACAAACTTCACTTTTTAGGCATGGAAGTAACACAAGCGCAGATTATAGCAACATGTTTGATTATCAGTGGTTTAACTATAATTTTCTTAACATGGAAATACCGTGAAAAAATTGCCGAAATCACCAAATACAAAGAAGAAATTCCGAAAGTAAATGCGGAAATAGTGGAGGAAATTGAATAATTGTTCGGTATAAAGTTCGGTATAAAAATATTTAACTTTGCAAATTCTTAATAAACTAAATAAAAAATGGATTACGCAAAAATTTGCCACGAGGTAGAAAATGCCGCTCAAAAAGCAGCACAATATATAAAAAACGAACGCCAAAAATTCGATACCTCAAAAAACGAAGTCAAAGACAAAAACGATTTTG
>JAEEXW010000483.1 GCA_016287995.1 Bacteroidales bacterium | reverse complement strand
GCTGCGGATTCGTATTCCTGCGTAATGCGGGCAATTTCGTCCTGTCGTTGGGCGTACAGCTGCTCCAATTCGGCAATCTGCTTTTCCTGGCTGTCGATCTCCGCCTGAAATCCGAGAGTATCTGTCATAACGGGTTGCATACTAATTGTTTTGGTTAGCTACACTAATAATCAATGTACTACCCTCAAAGATTGAACCAAAAAAACATCATATAACGTCGAAAATTTTTTTTGTTGAAAAGATTTTTTTCAATTATCTTTGCCCCGAACTCCCGATTTTCCAATAAAATACGGAGTACAACTCCTGATTTTATAAGAAAATACGGAGTATAACTCCCGATTTTACAAGATTTTTAAAGTGTAATAATATGATTAATAGATATTTAAAATTGACAGATGCACAATCTGATAGTGTATTCCTATTTGGAGCAAGGCAAACGGGAAAAACGACGCTTTTGTTGCAACAATTTCCCGACAGCAAGTTTTATGACCTTTTGGAAAGCGACACTTTTGAACGACTGAGGCGCAATCCGTCGGTATTGAGGCAAGAGCTCGAAACCGCCGACAGTGGGAGCGTTGTCATCATCGACGAAATCCAACTTATCCCCGAACTTCTTAACGAAGTACATTGGCTCATCGTGCGCAAAGGCATCAATTTTATCCTGAGTGGGTCGAGTGCACGCAAACTCAAACGACGTGGCGTCAATACCCTCGGCGGCAGGGCTGTGCTCAATGCACTGTTCCCTTTGGTGTATGCTGAAATTCCTGATTTTGACCTTAATAGAGCCATCAACCACGGCATGATACCGAGTCATTATTTAGCTTCTGACAGGATGATTCACAAAAAACTGCAAGCCTACATTTCGGTCTATCTCAAAGAGGAAATCAAGGCGGAGGCGTTGGTGCGAAATCTCGGCACGTTCAACCGTTTTCTCGAAACCGCTGCACTCACCAACAGCGAGATTGTGAATTTCAACAACATTGCGCAAGATTGCGGCATCGACGCAAAGACCGTCAAGGAATATTTTGCCATCCTTGAAGAAACACTCATCGGCTATATGATTCCGGCATATACCAAAACCATCAAACGCCGTGTAAATCAAGCTCCTAAATTTTATTTCTTTGATGTTGCAATTCCCAATTATTTGCTCAAAAAGAGCAATTTGCAGCCTGGTTCGCAAGACTTTGGACATTCGTTCGAACATCTTATGATTCAGGAAATCAAGGCTTACATCGGTTATCACGGCGGAGAAACCGTGCTTTCATATTGGCACACATACACTGGCTACGAAGTGGATGCAGTGATTGGCGACGCAGAAGTGGCAATAGAGTTCAAATCGTCACAAGAGGTTCAGTCAAAGCACATTAAAGGTCTCAAAGCATTTCTCGAAGAACATCCACAAGCTCGTCTGATAATAGTATCGCTTGACGTCAATCCCCGGATTTTCAACGGCGTAGAAGTAATGCCAGCAGAATATTTTCTCAAAAAGCTGTGGGCTGGGGAGATCGTGAGATAATTTTTTATCCCAAGGTGTCGAAAAGTGTGGTTTTTATTTGACGGAAGGTGTCGAAAAGTGTAACTTTGCGGCGTGATAACGTGTAAAAAAGTGTGAGAATGGAAAGGATGGTGTATGAAAAAACTTCGACAATAACGGGTATTGCAATGATAATCAACGAATTATAATTTAATAGAAAAATATCTCTATCATAATGATAAAATATATAATAACTACGACTTGAAGAATTTCCTGATTTCCCCAATCCAATTCGGAACTTTGTAGCCGCCTTTTTGGATTTCTTCTACGTATGCGCGGGCAAAACGACCTTTTACCTTTGGCTCATTAAAGAATGTGTCTAGTTTTTTGTACTTAGAAGAACCCAAACCTAAATCCATTGCGTAAAAACTTGATTTTTCGTCTTTCTCAACATCATCAACAAAATCCAATAACTGAGGGTACTCTTCTTTGAATTGATTAAGGACAGCATTAAACGCCTTGCCGTTTAAAGCATCTTCAATGTCAGTTTTTTGTTTCGGATTATTTTGATTGTCAACTAATACCGCATCTTCTGTTTTTTCATCGTTCACAACTCTTTTGAATCTCAAATCATTGTTAGAGGAGGTTTCAAAATCGTGGAATTTAGCGTCCGTATC
>JAEEXW010000482.1 GCA_016287995.1 Bacteroidales bacterium | reverse complement strand
GTTCAAAAAATTGCACAGCATGAAGTATCACTTCATAACTACCCGCCGTATCTGATGCCAAATAATCAGGTCGTTTAAAATGAATTTTCAACCCATAATCTTCTGCAACCTTAATAATAGTATCATCGTCCGTTGAAAGGCATATATCTGAATCGTCAACAAATTGACGTGCTATATCTATTGAATAATAAATCAGAGGTTTACCCGCTAATGGTTTTATATTTTTATGTGGGATGCCCTTGCTACCTCCACGTGCTGTTATTAAAAACAAAGATTTCATTTATTAAAATTCAATTGGTTCGTCAATTTGATAATCTCTCTTTGCCGATTTTTCAACTACCAAATCCCAATATTTTGCCGGAAGCCCCTCAGAACTACGAAGCAAAGAAATATTATCAGAATTAAACATTTCTCCTTTTTTAATTGGTGTTTTAGCAATCAATCGTTTCAAAACTACTTCTGCATTTTTTTTCTCTGACGCATTAGGACGTTTAATACCGTCTCCAAGAGCGTTTTCAATATTTCTAATTGAAGTTACCATCTGTTTCAACTCATACGGCTCTAATGATGCCAAATGATCAGGTCCTTCCATTGTTCTGTCAAGAGTAAAATGCTTTTCTATTATTTCTGCTCCCATCGCAACGGCAGCAATCGGGACTTCAATACCCATTGTATGGTCGGAATAGCCTACCTGACATTTGAACGCAGCTTTCAATGTTTGCATAGCACGTAAATTAACCTCATCGTAAGGACACGGATAATTAGTTGTGCAATGAAGCAAAACCACTTCTTTTGCTCCGCTTTCCAACAAAGTGTTATAAGCCGTTTCCACGTCAGAAAGCATTGACATTCCAGTAGAAAGAATAACTTTTTGATGTTTACTACCAATCTGCCGTAAATATGGAATATTTGTTACCTCACCGGAACCTATCTTCAAAAAAGGTAAATTCAACGAACATAAATAATCCAGACTTTCCACGTCGTCAGGTGTTGACAAAAACTGAATGCCGATTTCATCACAATACGCCTTTATTTTATCAAAATCATAATAACTCAATTCCAAACTTTTGAGCATTTCATACTGACTTTGTTCTTTCCCGGTATTTTCTTCTTGATATGCCGCTTTTGCTGCACTCCGAGTTACAATATTTTCGGTTTTCCATGTTTGAAATTTTACAGCATCAACACCGGCTTCTTTGGCAGCATCACATAATTGTAATGCAAGATCAAGACAGCCGTTATGATTAACGCCTGCTTCAGCAATAATATATACACCCATCGTTTAATATTTATACTTCAAAAGGAATTGTTTATAACGCTCTACTTTTGCAGGATTCTTCTGTTCCCATTCAGAACAAATCTGCTCATATAAGTTTTGATTGAAAATCAGTTTACCCAAACAAAACTGACGGGTATTTTTTGAAAAACGGCTTTTAAAACAAAAAAGGCTGTCATCCTCTGACGAAGTTGTACCGCCGCCTAAATGAAACGTTTTAACTCCGCGTCGTTTCAATTCAAGTGCAGCCTGCCAAAGCATAAAATTATTAGGCGACAACTTCAAAACTCTAACATCACTTCCAGACAAATGATAATGTCCAAATTCTCCATCATACATAAAAATTGCTGCTGCAACCACTTTTCCTTCGTATAAAACCACACCTAAAAAACTATTAGGTAAGGTTTTTACAAATCGTTGATAATAAGACGGCTTAAAATAATAAAAATCGGAAGCGTCTAATTTATCCATCGTAGCATTATAAAGTCGGATAAAATCGTCTAAATAACTATATTCATTATCAATTACAAATTGAAGACCGATTTTCTCTCCTTTTTTAATGACATTACGATTTTTTGTATGAATTTCCTGCATCCAAATATCATTTTCAGACAAAGAAAGATTTATTGCAACAGTTTTTCTATCTTCAATTACCCGACCTATATTGAAATGTGCATAATTCTCTAATAACGGATGAAACCGAACAAAACCCGCAACATAATTTTTGTTTTTCAAGTTTTCTGACATCAAAAGCAAAGCCTCTGACTTAAAATCTTCGTCAGCATTGTTCCATATCGGACCTCCGTAACCGTATACTGTCTCAAAATCAAAAAAAGTTTGTCCTTGATATTCAAATGCACGGCTAAGAAACGGAAATA
>JAEEXW010000481.1 GCA_016287995.1 Bacteroidales bacterium | reverse complement strand
AAATGAAAAATTTTTTTATAGTTTTTTTCTGCGTTTTGTTTTTCAACAATTTAAACGCGCAGGAAAATAATCCGCCCTTGATAGTAGGAATCGTTGTTCAGCAAATGCGGTACGATGCAGTAGCACGTTACGCCTCTGAAATGGGAACTGACGGATTTTTAAGGATTTTCAACCACGGAGCGGTCTGTCACAATGCTTGTTACGACTACATGATAACCGAGCCGTCGCCGGGTTTTGCAACCATTTACACGGGCGCAAACCCTTGCAGCCACGGCATTATAGCCGACAGTTGGTACGACAGAAATTCCGGCAAATACGTCTCCGCAATAGGCGACAACAAACACAATGCCGTCGGCTCGGTTTCGGAAACGGGAAAAGTTTCGCCACTGAAACTCTCCGGCACTACAATCGGCGATCAGTTGAAACTTTCTAACTACAAACGCAGCAAGGTTTTCAGCGTCTCTTACAACAATCTCGGAGCGGTTTTGCCGTCGGGACGACTGTCTAACGGTGCGTACTGGTTTGACGAAAAAAGCGGCAGTTTCATTTCAAGTTCCTATTACATGAAAACGTTGCCCTCTTGGGTTATGGAGTTCAACGAAAAAAAACACCCCGAAGAATATTTGGAAAAAGGCTGGCATACTCTCAAAACGATGGGCAGTTACGAGGCTTCGCTGCCGGACAACAGCATTTACGAAAACGGAATCAACGGTCAGAATATTTTTCCGTATTCGCTGTTAAAACTCAGCGACGGACCCGGTTATAAAGTCCTGAAAAACACGCCCTTTGCCGATGAACTCACCAAAGAGTTTGTCTTGGACTTAATCGAAAAAGAGGATTTGGGCGGCGATGGTTTTACGGATTTGCTGATGATAAATTTTTCAGCGGCAGGCTCTGTCAGCGACCTTTTCGGCATACGCTCCGTAGAATTGGAAGACACATATCTGAGGCTTGACAACTCCATAGCGCAGATTTTGCAGAGATTGGATCAAAAACTCGGCACGTCAAACTACATCGTGTTTTTGACCTCAGACCGAGGCAGCAGCGACACGCCGTCGTTTCTCCAAGACATGGGACTCGAAGGTCAAACCATTGACGTAAAACATTTTATGACACTTCTCAACGCCTATTTAAGAGCCTTGTACGGCGATGAAAAATGGGTTGACAAATACTACGGACGTCAGATTTATTTAAACCGCTTGGCAATAGAAAGGCACAAACTTTCACTCAAAGAAGTTCAAGATATGGCCTCACAATTTCTTTTGGAAATTGACGGAATATCCAACGCCGTACCTTCGTCAGTACTATTAGGCGGCTATACAGGCGGCGGAGTCTGGAAACAGGCGGTCAACAATTTTTACCGCAAACGCTCCGGCGACATTATCATCAACCTCGAACCGCACAGCATTGAAGTCGGCGAGGGCATCGCAAGGTCGGGTTTTTCTAACTCGGCGCAAAACTCCGCTTACAATTACGATGTCCATGTTCCGCTCGCTTTTTACGGCCGCAACATCAAAAACGTAAAAGTAAACCGCAGAGTCAGCATTACGGACATCACGCCGACACTTACATCAATTTTGCAGATTCTCCCGCCTGACAGAACAACCGGCGAGGCAATTCATGAAGTGATTTACGAATAAAAAAAGAAGAGAGACACGTCTTTTAAAAAACGTGCCTCTCATTTTTTATTCTCTCTGTTTATTCTCTCTATTTTTCTCTTTTATCTTGCGTTATTCGCCAAGTCAGAATTGTCTGCTATAATGCACGATTTTTCAACGCTGATTTCTACGCCCTGAGCAATCGCAATTATGATTGAATTTTCAAGAATAGAAACCACCGTGCCGTGAATACCGCCTACTGTCATAACTTTGTCGCCCGATTTGAGTTCGTCGCGGAATTTGTTGAGTTCTTTCTGCTTTTTCTGCTGGGGACGAATCATGAAAAAGTAAAAAATCACAAACATCAAAACAAGCATTATTATCATGCTCATTCCGCCGCCCTGAGGTGCTCCTGCTGCCGCACCGTCCTGTAAAATATCCAATAATTTCATCGTAATATGTTTTTTTAAATTATTAATCTTCTTTGTTCTGTTTTACCACGCCTTTTATAACAAGGTCAAAAATGTTGTCCTTGCAGTTTGAAATCACTTTTATGGTTTT
>JAEEXW010000050.1 GCA_016287995.1 Bacteroidales bacterium | reverse complement strand
TGACGGAACGGAATTTTCAACCCCGCTGAAAAAAAACTCGCTGAACAACATTCAACCGTGGGTAAAAAGCATATATTTTGACGACCAAAAAACGTTTTTCGGCACAACACGAGGTCTTATTCTCCATGACGATTTGTCAGAAAAGGATACGCTTTTAAGACTTTATGTCAGGGATTCAGTGATAACAGAGGGCTATATTTCGTCTATGGTGAGAAGTAAATCACCTGATGCACTGATTGTTACAGTTTCAGGCGATGGACTTACTGCAATAGATGCTAAAACTGGTGAAACTATTATTCCGTTGTCAAAACAACTTGATTCCCTGTGCGCAACCGTGCGGCCGGGGACGCTTTTTATTGACTCCAAAAACTGTCTGTGGACTTTTGCCTCGGAAGGTACTTTCAGAAAAATCAACCTTGACAACCTCACCCGCGACAATCTCGATATAAGTTTTGCCGACAAAGAGCCGCTTATAGTAACCGCTGCGGCTGAAATTCCCGAAACTTCCGACATGGTTTTTGGAACGGTACATCACGGCATTATAAAATACGAACGCAAAACGGGAAAACTTTCAGCCGTAAAAACCGCCTCAAAGGAAATCTCCGGCAGAATCAACACAATTCTCTGTCTAAGAAACAGTTATGACGGCAGCAAAATACTTGTCGGCTCGGAAGATTTCGGACTTTTGCACTACAACCACGTTACGGGAGAATTAAAGCCGACAACAGTAAAAAACAACCGTATCAACCTGAACAACTGCAAAATACACGATATTTTTCAAGACCGTTACGGAAACGTCTGGGGCTGCGTTTTTCAAAAAGGACTGCTGCTCGCGGCAAGAAAATCTGACTTGTTTTCAGTTTTGGAACTCGACGGCAATTCCTGCCCAGTTACCGCAATTATCGGCAAAGACGACGGAACGGTTTGTGCCGGCACTGACGGCTCAGGCGTTTACATTGTCAGTCCTGACGGCTCGCAAAAGGTGTTTACCGCCGAAAATTCGCCGCTGCCAAACAACTCCGTTATGTCAATGGCTCTTGACAAAGACCAAAACCTTTGGGTCGCGACTTTTGCGGGCGGACTTTCAAAGATTTCTTCCGACAGGAAAAAACTCGAAAATTTCAGTCTTGACGTTGATTTTCAAAGGATTCAGTGCATGTTTTTTGACGAGAGAAGAAACCGTCTTATTCTCGGCACTCTCGGCGCGGGAACGGTTGTTTTGAATTTTGAGACTACGACCATAAACATTCAAAAAGTTGACTTTCCGCAGTATGTCAACAATATTTATGAAGATTCGGCGCATCATTTTTATATCAACAATTATCAGACAGACAGCACGTTGACACAAAAAATGCGTCAAATCGGCTCTAAAAGGGAAGTTTTTATCCACGCCGCAGAAGAAGACCGTCAAGGCTGTATCTGGTTTGGCGGCGAAAATTATCTCTGGAAATACAATCCGAAGACAGATTCCGTTGAAACCGTTGAAAACAAGGACTTTGCGGGTTTTGTTCAGACGATGTTTTTTGACCGTTACGGCTGTCTGTGGTACGGCACTCAGGACAGGCTCGTAAGATACGACATCAAAAACGAGGATTTTGTCGCCTTTAACTCGCAGGACGGACTCTCCGGCTCGGAATTTTCGCCGCACGTGGTCTGGAAAAGCCCTGACGGACGGTTTTTTGTCGGCAACAACGGCGGAATCACCGTCATAACCCCGCCCGAAAACCTGCCGGAACTCTCCACCGACGGCGAACTTTATTTTTCGTCAATGACAATAGCCGGAAAACAAGTCCCCGGATTCAACTGTCATACAAGGCACATCGAAATCGAATACGACAAAAATATGTTTTCTGTAAAACTCAGAATCCCTGAGTTTTCCAATTTTCACCGCTTGAAATTCCGTTACAGGCTCAAAGGCTTTGACAACGAGTTTTATCAGATTCCCGAAGGCGAGCCGCAGATTTCTTTCACAAACCTGCCTTTTGGAAACTACGTTTTGGAGGCTCAGGCTTTTTTTGACGAAAAAGACCTTCAAAAACCCTCTTGCAGCCTTGAAATCACCGTTTTGCCACCGTGGTACAGAACTTTTTGGGCGTATTGCGTTTATATTATAATAGCGGTGCTTTTGTATTTCGGCGTTCTTTCATACAAGAAAAACAGCGAAAGCCTCAGACGGCAGAAAATCGAAAACAACAAAATGGAACTTCGTCTTGAAAACTTCAAAAATAAACTTTTAGCGGGGTTACAGCCGGAAAAAAGCACTAAGACGGACGAAGTATCCTCCGACTTAAAACTCCTCAGAAAAATCATGGATTCGGTCAATAAGCATATTTTTGAGTCGGATTTCGGCGTTAACGAACTCAGCCGTGAAATCGGTATTTCAAGGGTACATCTTCACCGCAAATTAAAGGAATTGCTTAATATCACGCCGCTAAATCTTATCCGCGCCGTTAAAATGAAAAATGCTGCAATGCTTTTGGTGGAAAACGGACTTTCTCCGAGCGAGGCGGCTTTTAAACTCGGCTTTTCGAGCCATTCATATTTTTCGAGTTTTTTCCGTGACTATTTCGGCATGCCGCCGACGGAGTTTGCCGCCAAATTTTCGCTTAAAGAAAACCATGACGAATATGAAAAAATTATTAACAAAGACCTCAAACCGAAGGAAGAAATGTAACAAAGTTTTTAAGAAATGTTACATATTTGTTAAAATACTATAATTCAGACTGTTACAGACTGTTAAAAAAACTAAGAATGATACAAAACTGACAGTATTTGTAACAAAAATATATAATACGGTTTAGCCTAATTTTAAATCTTTGTAACGCAAAATGGAGTGGTTTTTAATATTATCTTAACACTCCGCTAAACTATTATTAAAATTTAACTTAAATTCAATCAAATGAAGGCTAAACTAAATTTTCTCAGGGCATTGCTTTTAATGCTGCCCTTGATGTTAGTTTCCTTTGCCGCGTCTTCACAGAACGCGGCATCAGGAACGGTTGTTTACGACACGGGCGAACCTCTTATCGGCGTTACTGTCCAGGAGCAGGGAACAACCAACGGAACGATTACCGATTTGGACGGTAAGTTTTCTCTCAGTGTTGCGGCAAACGCGCAACTCGTATTCTCTTTTATAGGATACGAAACACAGATCCTTCCCGCCGCTTCGGGCATGAAGGTTACAATGACCGAAGACACCAAAGCCATTGACGAGGTTGTCGTAGTAGGTTACGGTACACAAAGAAAAGAAGCCGTTACGGGTTCTGTCGCTTCGGTAAAAGGCGACGACATGAGAGCCGTTGCTGGTTCCAACATTACCCAGTCTTTGCAGGGACGTGTTGCCGGTGTTGAAATGACACAGACATCTTCAAAACCGGGCGAGACGATGCAGATTCGTATCCGCGGTACACGTTCGCTTAATGCAAGCAACGACCCGCTTATCGTCCTTGACGGTATTCCTTTTGCAGGAAACCTCTCCGACATCAACCCCTCAGACATCAAATCTTTGGACATTTTGAAAGATGCTTCTGCAACCGCTATTTACGGTTCTCGTGGTGCTAACGGCGTTATCATTATCACTACCAACAGAGGTTCAGAAGGTCAGAAAGCGCAATTTTCTTACAACGGATACTACGGCGTTAAGAAACTTTTCTCAAAATTCCCGATGATGGACGGTGAAGAGTTCGTAAAACTGCGTGAAGCAAGAGGTCAGTTCAAAAATTCTGTTGATGAGGCTAACAGCAACAATGTTGACTGGCAAGACCTTTATTTTGAAACTGGTATGGTTACAAGCCATGACATCGGCGTTACCGGCGGTACAAAAGCAGGAAGTTACTCTTTCGGTCTTGGTTATTACAAAGAGGAAGCGGTTGTTCCTTCGCAGGATTTTTCAAGATTTTCTTTGAGAGGTTCTGTTGATCAGAAACTCGGAGATTATTTTAAAGTAGGTTTCTCAACCACCAACAACTTTTCCATCACCAACGACTGCAACCAGATTTTTACCATTCTTTCTGCATCTCCTATTGTTAACATTTACAATGAGGACGGTACGGTAAAAGACCGTGTTGACAATACTGACGGAACGCGTTACGTAGTAACTGCCGACAAAGTAAACGACCTCGGCGACAAATATGCAAACGTAAGAAAAGCATTCGGTACTTACAATACTTTCTACGGTGAGGCAGAACTTCCTTACGTTAAAGGTTTGAAATACAGAATCAACGTAGGTCTCAACCTCCGTCATCAGAACAACGGCTCTTATACCGGCGTAGGCGTTTTCAGCGGTACTCCCACTACAAATTCAAACGCTTCGGTTACCAACTCGCTCACAACAAACTGGGCTGTTGAAAACCTTATTACATACGACAAAATTTTTGCTGAAAAACATTCAATCAACTTTGTAGCAATGTATTCGGCAGAAGAGAATATGTACAATTCTTCAAATATCAGCGCAAAAGACATTCAGTCTGATCATTTCCAATATTTCAACCTCGGACGTGCTGACGGTACATACACCGTTAACCCCGATTATCAGGGCTATCAGAAATCAGGTCTTATCTCTTACATGGGCAGGGTTATGTATTCTTACGACAGCAAATACATGATTAGCGCAACGGTAAGAAGCGACGGTTCTTCAAGACTTGCAGAAGGTCATAAATGGCACACTTATCCGGCTGTTTCACTCGGTTGGAACGTAAGAAACGAATCATTCATGGACAGTTTTGACTGGCTCGATCAGTTGAAAGTACGTGCCGGTTACGGTGAGACTTCAAACCAGTCTGTTGATCCTTACAAAACTCTCGGACTTCTTGCAACACAGCCTTATAACTTCGGCGGTGAAACTATTACAGGTTTCAGAGTTACAGAACTTCCGAACCCCGGACTCGGCTGGGAATATTCTTCAACATGGAACTTCGGTCTTGATATGGCATTCTTCCGCAACCGTTTGAATGTTACGGCTGAATACTATGCAATGAAAACCAAAGACGTTCTTTTGGGAATTTCAATGCCCGGTACAACCGGTGTAAGTTCCGTTATGGCAAACATCGGCGAGACTCAGAACAAAGGTTTCGAGATGAGTGTTGACGGTACTATTATCGACAACAAAAACGGCTGGACTTGGACGGCAGGCTTAAACTTCTACATCAACCGCAACAAACTTACCAAACTTGCATCTGGTCAGACAGAAGACAAAGGCAACAACTGGTTTGTAGGCATGCCTATCGACTGTATTTATGACTACAAATATGAAGGCATCTGGCAGGAAGACGAGGAAGAGACAAGAAAAATTCTTGAACCTTCCGGCAGTGCAGGTATGATTAAAGTAAAATACACCGGCGAATACGGTGCTGACGGCAAACCTGTTAGAAAAATCAACGACGATGACAGAGTTCCCCAGAGCATGGAATGTGATTTCCAAGGCGGTTTCAACACCACCGTTGCATGGAAAAACATCGATTTGAACATCGTAGGCGCATTCAAGGCAGGCGGATTGCTTATCAGTACTCTTTACGGCGGCTCAGGTTATTTGAACCTTCTTTCAACCAAAAACAACAACGTTTCGGTTGATTACTGGACTCCTGAAAACACCGGAGCGCGTTATCCGAATCCCAAAACCGAACGCAGCAGCGACAATGCAAAATATGCAAGCACGCTCGGTTATTTCGACGCTTCATACTTGAAAATCCGTACTATTACCCTCGGATACAATTTCGACAAACTTTCGGCTTTGAAAAACGCCGGAATCTCGAAAATGAGAGTTTACTTCTCAGTTATCAATCCGTTTGTAATGTTCTCACCCTACAAGAAAGAATCAGGCATGGATCCTGAAACCAACTCTTACGGTAACGAAAATTCTGCCGTTGCTTACGGTCAGAAACGTCTTCTTACCATCGGTACCAATACGCCGTCAACGAGAACTTATATGTTCGGTATGAATTTTACATTCTAAAACAAACATAATATAAAGAAGAAAAAATGAAAACAAAATTAACAACATACATAGCAATAGCAGCAATGTCGTTTGCCGCAGTCAACGGTCTTACGGGCTGCAACGACATTCTTGACGAAGAGCCGCGCGGAATTTTTACTCCCGATTTTTATAAGACTGACAAGGGTATGGAAGGCGGTCTTGTGGGACTTTACCAAAACTTGCGTTATGTTTACGGAAATATGTACTTTTTCAATTCTCTTGAAACAGGTACTGACGAATATACATGGGCGCAGAGTGCGGACGGCAACTTCAAAGACGCAGACCTTTCGGGTGTCGGTACGTTGACTCCGTCTTCTTGCAGAAGTGATGTGTTGTGGGGCAATGCCTTTGCGTCAATCAACTCTGCAAACAACCTTATTGAAAACGCAGAGTCCGGCAATGTTTCAAAATCTCTTATCGCAGAGGCTTATTTCTTCCGCGGATTCAATTATTTCTGCCTTGTTCAGACATTTGGCGGAGTGGCTTTGGATCTCGGCTGCGGCGTGTTGAAACCCGTTACGGAAACTGTCAGAACCAGCAAGAGAAATACTGTTCCGGAAGTTTACAAGCAGATTTTCATAGACCTTAAATATGCTGCTGACAATCTTCCCGACAATTCCCGCACGACAGGTACTGTTACCAAAAACGTGGCAAAATTTTTCCTGTCAAAAGCGTATTTGACTTACGGCTGGTGGCTTGAAAATCCGAACGGTATTCCCACTTATCCCGAATGTTCAAGAGCCGACCTTGACGGACACGATTATAACTGGTATTTTGAGCAGGCTTACGCAGTTGCTAAGGAAGCAATCGACAATCCCGGTCCTTACGGTCTTATGCCGACTTATTATGAAGTAAATCTCGGTGCAAACGACAGAAACAAGGAATGTATGTTTTATGCCGACAGAACCGAATCCGACGAATTTTTCAACGGCGGCAATCTTTCATACGCAGGCGGTAGCGGAACAGAACAGACTACTGTCTGGGCTCCTACCTGGAACTATTGCAACCTTCGTACCTACAAAACCGCCGAAGGTTCTATAAAGAATGAAAAAGGCGAGGAAACCAATCAGACAGACCCGTGCAAACGTGAGGCTGCTCAATGGGCTGGCCGTCCGTGGACACGTATGGCTCCTGTTCAGGAAGTTTTCACGGATATTTTCACCGACAAGGACAAGGATTCCCGTTATGACGGAACGTTTGTAACCGTTTACCGCGCAAACTGGGCAAAAGGCGGCGATAAAGCCGAAAAATATTACAACGCCAACCTTATGCCTGTTCAAAACGGTGATGCTGTTTTGACGTTTGTGCCGGAGCAACTTTCTACAACGGTGGAATATCCGCAAGCCGGTTTGGGTAAAAGCAATGTCGGTGCAGGTGAAACCGAAGGCCGTGCAGACTGGGTTATCGAACCCGAAAGCATAAGCCGCAACGCTTATCCCGGACTTTGGAAACTCGGCACTTACCGTACTGACAACGGTACAGGTTTGGGTCAGCCTAACGGCGCATTAACCCGTCCGTTTGTAATTGCCAAATTCTCTGAACTTTACCTTATCGCAGCCGAGGCTGCCGTAAAATCGGGCAAAAACACCGAAGCGCGTGAATTGGTAAACGTTTTGCGTGAAAGAGCCGGTAAATGGAGTTTCAACAATGCTGAAAACAAGTCTGTCAGCGAAGATTTTTCATCTGACCTGACAAGTGCCACCCCCGCTACAATTGACATTGATTATATCCTTGACGAGCGCATGAGGGAACTTTTCGGTGAAGGTATCCGCTGGTATGACCTTGCACGCACCCAGACTTGGGAAAAACGTGCCGGTGAATATACCATTTGCGATCAAAATTCAAAGGGCGCATGGTGTGAGAAGAAAACCGTTAAACGTACTATTGAGAAATTCAATTATCTCCGTCCCATTCCGACGGGTCAGTTGAACTCAATGGATATGTCTGCGGAAGATGTTGCATCATACCAAAATCCGGGATACAACAATTAGAAAATTAGTTTCTCATAAATAAATTTAAACCCCGCTCTAATTAATCCTTTCAGGCGGGGTTTTTTATTTGTTATTACTTTGAATAATTATGTATAACGAATTGTATTGAATCGAATTGAATCGAATTGAATCGGGGGTTCACACCCCCGCCTATTATGTTTCGTCCTTTCAGGACTCGGTTTCATATATCTTCGGAAACCAAACCCCGAAGGGGTGATACATTATAGGCGGGGGTGTGAACCCCCGATAATATATACAATAGATAAATTTTTAATTGAAGTATTGCACCTTACACTTCTTCCACAATATTTTCTGTAATTCTGTAAGATGCGATTGCGATTGCAAGTGATTGAGCCAGTCTCTCGATAAAATCAATTTGATATTCTTCAAAAATTTCCATTGAAGCAATCTCCAAAACTCCGAGAACGTTATTATCCATTACCAAAGGTATCAAAAGAAGATTTTTGGGATTTGTTTCGCCCAAACCGGTATGAACTTCAATGTAATGCTCAGGAAGTTTTGTTAAGAAAATTTTCTCCTTTTCCAAGAAACACGTGCCTACCAAGCCGTCGCCCGGATAAACAATATGTTTGATAAATTTGCTTTTCTGATATGCAACCGATGCCATTTGTTCAAGATAAACGTTGTCTTTGTCCTTATCGTTGAGGACAAAAATTCCGCCCATAACGGCATCCACATATTCCGTAAGTTTTTTCAAAACGTCCGTCATCATCTCTTTTGTACGACCCGAACCCATACGGATAATATCGCCCAAGACCGCCAGACCTTCCGCAGCCCACTGACGGCGTTTGTTTTCCAACTGACGTCTTGCTTCCTCGTCCCGCGCCTGGCGAAGTGAGTTACGCATTTCAAGCAGAGAGTTGCCGAGGTTGTCCTGCTCCGAAAGAAGTTTGAACTGAGAGTCAAGGTTGCCTTCACCAATCTGACGCGCAAAACCGGCGTATGCCGCAAAACCGTCAATCAGAGAGTCCAAAGACTTTTTCATCTGACCGATTTCGTCGTCCCTTTCTATGTCCAACTTGTCAACAACCAATCCTCGCGACATTTGAAACAACTGGTTCTCAATCACTTGGATAGGTTTGCTGACCGAGTTTCCAAAGTAATACAAGATAACGGTCGCTATGACGACAAGCACAATACCGATGATAATTGTTACGCGGATAAGAAAATTGACACGCTTATCAAGGTCTTCTTTTTTCTTGAAAACTTCTTTGTCGATATAATCCTCGTAAACACCGGTTCCGATAACCCAGCCCATCGGTTCAAAAAGTTTGATGAACGAAATTTTTGGTACCCAAGCCTTTGCGTCAGGTTTGTAAAAAGAGTATTTAAGATAACCTTCACCGTTGTTGGATTTTATAAGCGCAGAATATGCATCGTACATGTTAACATCTGTTTCCTCAATGTAAAACACGTGCGGCGCACCTTCCAAATGCTGCATTGTAGCGTGCATAACTACCTCGTGAGGCGGATCGTAACGGTTTATCCACAAATATCCGTCTGTTCCAAAACGTAAGGTTCTGAGGTTTTCCAAAGTGTAGACCATTCTGTTGACCACCAACTGGTTCATATTAAAATCGGCTACTGTATCGGTCATGCTCAAACCGAAACGCTCCCTTACACCCAATTCGTTAGAAACGTTATACGTTGCCTCTATCATCTTGTAGGCAATGTTAACGATGTCTTTCAATTGTTCTTTAATATTGTCAATTTCGTCGTCCCTGAAATGCTCGATGTCTTTTTCTGCCTGCATTCTAAAATTATAAATAGAAGTAAAGGCGATGAGCAAAATTGATGTCAACACCGTAACACTCGTAAATAGGGGCAGTTTGGTTCTTAACTTCATAATTTTGAATTTTGACTTGTCTAAAAGGCAAAGATATAAAAATATTCTCAAATTCCGTACCTATTTTTTTTAAAACTTTTTTTTCGTATTGAAAAAAAAGTTTGTAAATTTGCCCTCTACAATTCAAAGATACACATTTTATGTCTCAAAATATTGACCAAGAGGGTAACAATCAGGAAGATACCCAAAATGAAAATGAAAGAATAGCGGGCGGAGTTCAGAACCATTTGCAACTGAAATCTGTTTCGGGAATGTTTAAAAATTGGTTTATTGATTACGCTTCATACGTAATCCTTGAACGCGCCGTACCCGAAATTGACGACGGTTTAAAACCCGTTCAAAGGCGCATACTTCACGCAATGAAACGCCTTGACGACGGACGTTACAACAAGGTTGCTAATATCGTCGGCTTTACTATGCAATATCACCCGCACGGCGACGCTTCTATCGGCGATGCTCTCGTGCAGTTAGGACAAAAAGACTTGCTTGTTGACACTCAGGGAAACTGGGGAAACATTTTAACGGGCGACGATGCAGCCGCACCGCGTTACATTGAGGCGCGACTTTCAAAACTCGCCTTG
Organism: Bacteroidales bacterium; assembly: GCA_016287995.1. Classification (GTDB taxonomy): domain Bacteria; phylum Bacteroidota; class Bacteroidia; order Bacteroidales; family UBA3824; genus UBA3824. The sequence continues at coordinate 1,564 of JAEEXW010000050.1, read as the reverse complement.
GACGTGGCTTTTAATCCGAAAACCACAAATTGGAAACTCAGTTATGACGGTAGAAACAAAGAGCCGATAACTTTGCCGGTGAAATTTCCGCTGCTTTTGGCGCAAGGTGTTGAAGGTATTGCGGTAGGTTTGTCGTCAAAAATTTTGCCGCACAACTTCAATGAGTTGATGGACGCGTCAATCTCATATCTTAAAAACGAAGAATTTGAACTTTATCCTGACTTTTTGACAGGCGGTTCGATTGATGTTTCGCGTTATCAAGACGGAAAACGCGGCGGAAAATTGCGCGTAAGGGCAAAAATCGAAAAGTTTGACAAACGTGTGCTTTCAATCACCGAAATCCCTTTCGGTACAACAACGGGAAGCCTTATTGAATCAATACTTTCTGCCAACGAAAAGGGCAAAATCAAAATCAAAAAAATCGAAGACAAAACTGCGGCAAACGTCGAAATACTTTTGTACCTCAACGCCGATGTTTCGCCCGATGTAACGATTGACGCGCTTTACGCTTTTACTGATTGTGAGGTTTCGATTTCGGCAAATTCGTGTGTGATTTTAAACGATAAGCCATGTTTCCTTTCGTCAACTGAGATTTTGAAACATTCTGTTGACAAGACGGTAAGCCTTCTTACTCAGGAACTTAACATTCTGCTTGACGAACTTGCCAATAGTTGGCACGATGCTTCGCTCGAAAAAATCTTCATCGAAAATCACATTTATAATTTGATTGAAGATTGCGAAACTTGGGAGGCAATTGTCCAAACCATTGACACGGCTCTTGACCCTTGGAAACATCTTTTGAAAAAGCCGGTAACAATAGACGATATAACGCGCCTTACCGAACTAAAAATCAAGCGAATATCCAAATATGACGCTTTCCGTGCCGACAATTATATCAAAAGTCTTGAAAAGCAGATGGAAGAGGCGCAATACAAACTCGACCACATTATCGACTACACAATCGAATATTATCAGGGCATAAAAGATAAATACGGAAAAAAATATCCGCGCCGCACGGAGATTAAAAACTTCGATAATATTGTGGCTCAGGAAGTTGTGGTTGCTAACGAAAAACTTTACGTCAACTGGGAAGACGGTTTTGCGGGTATGGCTTTGAAAAAAGACGAGTTTATTTGCAATTGTTCTAATTTGGACGACGTTATTGTTTTTCACAAAGACGGAAAATACACAATATCAAAGATTTCCGACAAGTTTTTTATCGGTCAGGACGCGATGTATATCAACGTTTTCCGCAAGAACGACGAAAGAACGATTTACAACGCTATGTACCGCGACGGCGCAACGGGAATTACTTACGCTAAACGTTTTTCTGTCAAGGGCATAACTCGCGACAAAGAGTACGATTTAACGCAAGGCACACCAAACAGTGTGGTAACGTATTTTTCGGCAAACGCTAACGGCGAGGCAGAAACGGTCAAAGTGATTTTGCGCCCGAAAGCCAAACTTAAAAAGCGTAGTTGGGAATTTGATTTCGGAACTTTGGCTGTCAAAAACCGCGCTTCAATGGGAAATCAAGTTACAAAATATCCCGTTTTGAGAATCA
>JAEEXW010000480.1 GCA_016287995.1 Bacteroidales bacterium | reverse complement strand
AAGGATAAGTTAATTGTTGAAAACGATAAGGAAAATAACTAAGAAGTTGTTGAGGTAGAGAAAGAGGAAGTTGTGGAAGAAGAAAAAGAGGAAGAGAAAGTTTCGGAAGAAGAAAAATCCGATGAAGTTGACGAGGAATTGATGACACAGTTTTATGATAATGCTCCGTCAAATACAACGACAACCACTACAACAACCGTAACAACAACGACAGAAACTGTTACGGAAACTGTTACGGAAGAAGAGGAAAAACCGTCTGAGGTGTCAATAGAAGAGACTGAGGAAGAAGAACTTCCGGGTTATAATCCTGACGAGCAAGACGATTACCACGAAGATGCTCAGGCTGAAACGGAGGATTTTTCTATCAATACGGCGATGGGTGCGAATATTTCTTTGGAAGAGGAAGAAGAAGAAATCGTTACGACCGTAACCGAAGAAAGCGACCCGAAAATCGTAAAATTAACTGATGTAACGGAAGTTGTTCCCGAAAGCGAATTAGACGGTGAGCCGTCATTTGAAAAGCACCGCGAAGACGAGTTTGCAGAGTTTGTTGACGAAGATAATAACGAAAAAGCAAAAGGATAAGATATAAAATAGGAGGAGTTTTTTTTTAAAACTCCTCTATTTCGTTATTTTCGGGATTGTATTTCAAATTGTTGAGGTGCAGGCTGTTGTTGAATGTCTGGACGTTGAGTTTGCCGTTGCGCCAGAGATAAAGTTCATGCCGCATATCTTGAATTAAACTTTTTAAATAGGCAGTAGTTTCTGTGTCGTTTTCGTCTGCCTCCAAACTATGAGGCGCAGAAACCTCCTGAGCGACCTCTTCGGAAGGTTTTTCTTCCTTTTTAGTTACTAATTTCGGACTTTCCTTTTTTGTTTCTTTTTCTATCTCTTGGTCTTCTTCCTTTTCGTCATCAAGGTCTACGGGGTTGCCTTTGAACTCCGCTTTTTTGCCTTTCAACTTCTTGATTCCCAAAGAGTTTTCTATTAGGCTGTCAAGCCCGCCCTTAAAAGTTTTCTTTGCCATAATTTTTATTTCATTATGAATTATGAATTATGAATTACTTTCCTCGTCTTCGCCTTCCAAATGCCGTTCGATGATTTCTTTGCAAAGTTTTTTGTAATCCTCTGCGCCGCGGCTTTCGGGTGCGTAGTGGAAAATATCCATGCCTTGACTCGGAGCCTCTGCCAAAGCGATGTTTTCACGGATTTTCGTTTCAAAAAGTTTTTCTTGAAAATACGTGTAAATCGTGTCTACAACGTCCCTGTGAAGAACTTTGCGCTTGTCGTACTGCGTTACAAAAACGCCCGTGATTTCTATGTTTTTGTTAAGACGTTTCTTTACTTTGCCGATAACTTCGATGATTTTTGTCAAACCCTTTATCGCCAAATAGTGTGCTTGAAGCGGTATGTATACTTCGTTTGCAGCGGTTAAAGCGTTGATTGTCAGTAGTCCTAACGATGGTGGACAATCTATGAAAACGTAATCGTAATTTTTTGTGATTCCGCTTATCGCCTCCGCCAAAATGTATTCTCTGCCGGCTTCGTTTATCAGTTCCATTTCCGCACCTGATAAGTCAAGCGTAGAGGGAAGTATTTCAAGGTTCTCAAAAACTTGCACGGTTTCTACCTCTGCTTCGCCTTTAAGTACCTCATACACTGATACTTTTGCCTTGTTAATGCCGAAACTTTGCGTCATATTGGCCTGAGGATCCATATCGATTAACAAGACTTTGTAACCGATTAGCGCCAAACCTGCGCCTATGTTAACGACCGAAGTCGTCTTTCCGACACCGCCTTTATGATTGCTGACGGCTATTACTGTTGTGTCCATAAACAAAAAAAATTTTCAAAACCAAAAGTATAATAAATTTTCGTAACACAGAAATTTTTTTCAAAAAATAAGCCAAAAAAAATGCTTTTTTGGTAAAGTAATTGTTTTAGTTAAAAAAGTAAAAAAAAATTTTGGCTGTTATGAAAAAAATTGTTTACTTTACACAGAATTTTTGGTACATTGTACTTGGAAGTATGAAAAAAATATATTTACTTGTTTTACTGACAATTATGACGTTTTCCGCGAATGCGCAGTTCGACGATTTCCAGCAAATGGTAGAACGCGATATTCTCGGACGCGAAGATATTAACTACGACGTAAAAGAGAAAAAACAGATAATCGGTGC
>JAEEXW010000049.1 GCA_016287995.1 Bacteroidales bacterium | reverse complement strand
CATTTGAACGTACGGCACGCTTTTCAAATTCTGAACCGTCAAAACCGAATCGTTTTCGGCTTTCGGCAAGGCGGTCAAAAGCCCTGTCAAAAACTGCGACGACTCGCTGCCGTCAATTTCAGAATGTCCGCCGCGAAGTTTTCCGTGAAGTGTCAGCGGAACATAACCGCTTGAAAGCGAAATCGTTACGCCGAGGTCTTCCATCGGTTTTTCCATCATCGTCATCGGACGTTTCAGGAGCGAGCCCCTGCCCGAAATCGTAATGTCCCGGCCAAAAAGAGCGCAAACCGGCGTAAAGAGTCTTAATCCCAAACCCGCCTCGCCGACGCTGACATTCAGTGTTTTGATTTCGCCGGTCGGGGTAATACGGACTTCACTTTCTGAGCGTTTTACTTCACAGCCTAAATCCTCGGCAATCTGCAATGCCGAAGAAGAATCGTTGCTGAAATCGGGATTTTTCAAAACGGTCTCGCCGTCAGCCAAAATAGCCAAAGCCACAGCCCTTTGCATATAACTTTTTGACGACGGAATCGTTAAAACCGCATTATATTTTGAAGGTTTTACTAACTTGTTCATAGATTTTTTCTGCAATTTGTTGTCTGTTAAGATTTTCAACGTTAATGACAGCATACGCGCCGCCCGCATAAAAAGGCACGCGGCTAAGAAACATTTCGCGGGCTTTCTCCACAGGATTTTCGCACTGCAAAAGCGGACGATTAGAAATATCAAGACCGTCCAAACAATACTCTACGGGCGCGTAAAGCCAGAGATTTAAGAAATTTTCTCTTAAAAGTTTTCTATTTTCAGCAGTTTTTACCATACCGCCGCCACAAGAAAGAAGAATATTCTTTTCTTTTGACAGCGATTTCAAAAACTCCGTCTCAACTTTTCTAAAATATTCCTCGCCTTTTTCAGCAAAAATTTGTGAAATTTTCATGCCCTCCTGTTTTTCAATTTCGTCATCGGAATCAATAAAACGGTAGCCTGTTAACTCTGCAAACTTTTTGCCGGCAGTTGTCTTACCGACACCCATAAAACCCGTCAAAGCGATTCTGCCTTGAAAATTAAATTGGTAATTTTTCAAAGCCTCGTACATAATTTCGGGAGAAATTTTTTCGCCGGTAAAATTTTCAAACGCCGGAACAGCCTGATTTACAAGCCAGTTTTTGCCGCTAAGAAATTTATAGCCGATTTTTTGAGCCGGAATTTCAAAAATCGAATTTTTGTAATTGGCATCCAAAATCAAATGTTCTGAGGTTAAAATTTCCGGTTCAAAAACCTTTACGCCCGAAGGCAACGCTTGAACAATTACGGGAAAATCATTAACAAAAGTTCCGATATTCTTTATATCCGCCGTCAAAACACCAAAACGCTGTTTTAAATTTTCTAACGCATTGATATTCCGCGCAGTAACGGTAACATTTAAGCCGAGATTCTGTCCTGCGATGATAACAGCCGGAGTTGCACCGCCCGAGCCGATAACAAGCATTTTTTTCTGCTGCAAAAACTGCGGATAGAGTTTCAGCGAAAGTTCAACACCTTTTATATCGGTATTGTCGCCGCAAAGTTTTTTGTCAGAAGAATAAAAAATACAGTTTACAGCCTCGGCTTTTTTAGCGTTTTCCGTTAAAAAGTCAAGATATTTTATAACGTCTTTTTTGAAAGGCGCAGTAACGTTAAGTCCTTGCAAACCAAGTTGTTTAAACGTTCTTATTGCCTCATCGGCAGTTTCGGCGCAAAGCCTGAAATAGTTTTCACAGCCCGCAGAGTTCATAAGAACGGGACTGAGCGAATGTAAAACAGGATTGCCCGTTACCGCCAAAAGTTTTGTATTCATTATAGTGCTTTCTATTTAATGTCGTTTATATTATAAGGTGTCGCTTGATAAACGAAATAGTTTAACCAGTTGTTAAACATTAAGTTAGCCGTACTGCGCCAACGGACTATCGGAGAAAAATCCGCGTCGTTGTACGGATAATAGTTTATCGGGACATCAATTTTAAGACCTTTTGAAAGGTCGCGTTTGTACTCGTTGTCAAGCGTCAGAGGGTTGTATTCGGCGTGTCCAGTCAAAAACAAGTCCCTGCCGTCTTTTGACATTACCATATAAACACCCGCCTCTTTGCTTTCGGCAAGAAGTTTCAAGTCCGGAACTTTTTCAATTTCCTCTTTCCAAACCTCTGTGTGCCGCGAATGAGGAACGTAAAAAATATCGTCAAAACCTCTGAAAATAGGATTCAATGGATCTAAAACCTCGTGCTCAAAAACACCGAAAACTTTTTTCGGAGTCGGATGTTTCGGTACCTTATAATAGTGATAAAGCGCAGCACATGCGCCCCAACAGATAAACATCCGCGCCGTAACGTTTTCCTTCGCCCAGTCAAAAATTTTGCAAAGTTCGTCCCAATAGTTAACATCTTCATATTCAATCTGTTCCACAGGTGCACCGGTGATTATCAGACCGTCGTATTTATGGTGTTGAATATCATCAAAGTCAATATAAAATTGCATAAGATGCTCTATCGGCGTATTTTTTGAAGTGTGGCTTTTGGTCTTGATGAAGTCTATTTCGATTTGAAGCGGCGAGTTTGAAAGCAGCCTTATCAAATCGGTTTCGGTAGTTATCTTCACCGGCATAAGGTTCAAGATGGCTATTTTCAACGGCCTAATATCCTGACTTTTAGCCCTTGAATGGTCAATAACAAAAATATTTTCTTTTTTCAGCAGTTCTATTGCCGGAAGTTTGTCGGGTATGTTTAACGGCATAATTACCTCCTTTTTAAAAAATTTGCTGCAAAAATAATAATTTTTTTTTTGAAAAAAAATTTTGCAGTTAAATATAAAATACTTACCTTTGCACCGTCAATTTACAAAAAGGAAAGATGGCAGAGTGGTCGAATGTACCGCACTCGAAATGCGGCGTAGGGGTAACTCTACCGGGGGTTCGAATCCCTCTCTTTCCGCATCTAATTAAAAGTCCAACTCGGCGACGGTAATTCCCGCTCCGCCGAGTTCTATTTTTTCATCATAACATTTACGAACAATAAGTTGCGAGTTAAGATAATCTCTAATCATAGATTTGAGCGCACCCGTACCCGTGCCGTGAAGTATTTTTATCTCGTTATGACCGCTTACAATAGCCTCGTCCAAATATTTTGCGACCTTTTCAACAGCCTCTACGCCGCGAAGTCCGCGCACATCAAGCCCAAAAAGAAAACTTCCGCGCTTGGTTGCAGTCTCTATATTAACGTTAACCTTTTGTTTTTCAAGAGTTTGCTGTTTTTTTACTCGCGTTAAACGTTTAACATCTACAAAAGTCTGCATGTGTCCTAACTCCAAAAGCGCCTTGCCGTCTTTTAATTGCAAAATTTTCAACTCCGTAGTCGAGGAATCAAGGAAAACAATATCGCCTTCCTTCAAAGGCTTTTCCTCTATCGGAATTTTTTTCAACGCCTCAGTCTCTTTTTCAAGACGTTTTTGTGCTTTGCGCTGCGCTTTTTCCTGTTGTTTACGGCGGAGTTTTTCTATTTTTTCGTCTATTTTTTGCTCTTCAAGGCTGATTTCTTCTAATTTGGAGTCCACAAAATTTTTGTATTCAGCACGGATTTCTTTGGTTTTTTCCTTTTCAGCCTGAGCGTTTTTGATTTCCAAAACCGTATTTTCAATTTTGCGGTTAACGTCTTTTAAAATCGTTTCAAGTTTTAGTTTCGCCGCCTTGATAATATTTTTGCGCTCCGAAAGCGTGTATTCGGTTTCGGTGTCAAAAAATTCTTCCTTACGGTTGAGATTTTGTTCCTTGCTTTCCAACTCCGAAAGTTTTATTTTCAACTTCCGACGGTCGTCTTCCAACTCCTGAGTACGCCTTTCATAATCAATATGCTCACGGCCTGCAATTTCTTCCGCTTTTTTGAGCAGCGCGTCGTCAAGACCCATTTTTTTGGCAAGCAAAAAGGCAAACGAATTGCCCGTCTTGCCGGTTTGAAGTTCAAAAAGCGGCTTCATATTTTCGCTGTCGTAAAGCATTGCACCGTTGATAATGCCTTCGGTAACAGTGGCGTAATTTTTCAAATTGGTGTAATGCGTTGTTATAACGCCTTTTACGTGCCGCGAATTGAGCCTTTCCAAAACAGCCTCCGCAATTGCGCCGCCCAAAATAGGTTCCGTTCCCGACCCGAACTCGTCGATTAAAATCAAGGATTTTCTGCCCGCACTGCTCAAAAACTGTTTCATATTTTTAAGGTGAGAACTATACGTACTAAGGTCGTTTTCAATGCTTTGTTCATCGCCGATGTCGATGAAAATATCATTGAAAACACCCAATACAGAATGAGGACTTACCGGCGAAAGCAAGCCGCACTGATGCATATACTGAATTAATCCCGTTGTTTTCAGGCACACTGATTTTCCGCCAGCGTTAGGACCAGAAATCATTATAATACGCTGTTTTTCATTGATTTCCAAATCAAGCGGAACAACTTTTTTGCCTTCGTCCCTCAGCGTAAAATACAAAACGGGATGCCTTGCCGCCCTCAAATCAATGACGGGGGCATTAGAAAAATGCGGCATTTCGGCGTTCATGTCAACAGCCAGTTTTGCTTTTGCACGCAGGAAATCCAACTCGGCAAGTATCTCCTCCGACTGCGAAATATCAAACAAAAACGGTCTTACCTTATCGGAAATTTCGGTAAGGATTTTTACGATTTCGCGCCTTTCTTTAAACTCCAACTCCCGGACAGCATTGTTTAGTTCGATACTTTCCAAAGGCTCAATAAAAGCCGTCTTGCCCGAAGATGATTCGTCGGAAATAATGCCCGGAATTTTGCGCTTGTTGCCCGAAGACACAGGAATCAGCATTTTGCCGTCGCGGATTGTAATTTCGGCATCCGCCTCGCACCACCCTTGGGATTTTGCAGTCCTTAGAAGACGGCTTACAACAGAAGATGCAGTAGAAAGTTTTGAAGAAATCTCCGCACGGATTCTCCCTAATTCATGACTCGCGGAATCGCGTATAGCACCGCGGTCGTCAATCACGCGGTCAACAGCCTGAATAAGAGGATAATCCAAAAATACGTCCTGACACAGCCGCCTCAAAAAAGGAAACTTCGACTCAGGAGTTTTCTTGAAAAACTTCGTAATATTTTTCAGCGTAGTTAACGAACGCTTCAAATCAAACAATTCTTCCGTCGTAAGAAAAGTGTTCTCCATGGAAATCTTTTTCAACGCCCGCCTCAAATCAAAGTATCCGTCCTGAGGAAAATCAGTGTCGGTCATACAGATTTCCTTAAATTCGGCAGCCAGATTGATTTCGGTTTCAAGATACACAAAATCGGTTGAAAAAGCCATTTTCTCAACCTTGTCCGCGCCTAACGAAGAAGAACATTTCTCTTTTAATAAAGTTCTGATTTTATAAAAACCCGTCTTGGTTTCAAAATCCTTGGGATAAATCATTATTCAGTTTTCTTTCCTTTTTCAGTGTCTTTTTCAGGATTTTCCTTGTCTTTCTCCTCTTTTTTCTTGATAAACGGCACTCTCGGAGTAAGCCTGTAAGTGTATTTAAAACCAAGTCTGTCAAAACCGTCATCGCCCGAAACCCAGCCGAAATCCGAGTCCACTTTCAAAATGTACTTCTCGGCAAGTTCTTTGGGAACCGTGTTCTTTTTCAGTTGCTTGACAAATTTGGAAATAAACACATACTCCTCAAACATATCGTTGCCGAGAAGCGTTTTGCGGTATTCCAACATAATTTGCGGCAGATTATCCATGCCTTTTTTAGTTTCGATGAACCATTTTATCAAAAATCCGACGCCGCATATCACCGCTATCGCGAGCAGCACGCCGAATGTTGCAAAAAGTCCGCTTACGAAACTTGACGCAATCGTTAAAACCATATTTGTTAATACTTAGTACGTTTATATAATAAAAAAAGATAGTGCTGCAAATTTAAACAGAAAATTTTTATCTTCCAAGAGGTTTTAAGGGGGGTAGAATTTTGTTTAAGTTTAAAAAAATGATTTTCAGAATTTTAAAAACAGAAAAAAAATGAAAAAAAAATTTCCAAATGTACGGGCAGTGCCCGTAACATTTGGAAAAATTTTTTATTTCAAGAGGAACAACTGTCTTGCCGCACCGAAATATTCGATTTCGCGGAGAATTTTGCCGGTTGTTTTTACGCCGCCTTTGTCCACCGTAAACTCGTCTTTTACCCAGTTGCCTGCTGCGTCAACTGTATAATTGTGAGTTTCAGTAACTTGCGAATTGTTTTCAGTAGAAGTTACAACGCATTTTACAACTGCGCCGCTTTCGTTGTAAGAGAAAGTTTCAACAGTTTTTTTGCCGTCTTTTTCTGTCGTAACGCTCGAAATGCGGTCTTTTGCGTCGTAAGTGTAGTTCTTTTTAACGCCGCCGACTTTCTCCATCGAAACTTTTGAGCCGCTGTAAACATATTCGCTCAAAAGATTGCCGAAAGTGTCGTTTGAATGAATCAGATTGCCGGCGTTGTCGTAAGTGAAATTAATCGTAGAACTTGACGTGTTGCATGCCGTCATCTTGCCGCTGCCGTCATAAACGTATGTCTCTCTGTACATTGACTCGCCGTTTTTGAGAATGTATTCGGTCAGCAAGCCTTTTGAATTGTACTCGTACATGCCTTTGCCGTCGGGAGAAAGCGACATCGTAAGTCTGCCTCTCGAATCAAAAGTATACTGCTGTCCTGAATTTGTAAGATAACCCATATCGTTGAAAGTGTAAGATACGGGAGTTGCGCCGTCAGAGGTTTCGGTTAACGATTTTACGTTGCCTTTGAGGTTGAGTTTCGACCAGTCGCATCTGAGGTCTGCCTGAGCCGATGCATTAAAAGCAAATGCAAAAGCGGCTGCCAAAAGTGTTAATCTTTTCATAGTATTAAAAACTTTTTAAGTTAAACTTCAATATTATAAATAACGCATTAATATTCAAAAAATTATTTAAATAATTTTTTTAGAACATTCTTAATATTTTCTTTACATACGGGGCAAAAATCTCTGTCAAGACGGCACATAATGCAGTCGGTAACTTTATTTTTGTCCGCCTCGTCGTATTCGTCGTCAAGATTTGCAAACGAATGTCCGAACTCATGAACCAGAACCTCTCTTGCCGCAGAATTTTTTGCCGCAACAGAGGCGTAAAAATTATAAATTCCTCCGCCGCCGTATTTTTCAGAGTTAACAAGCACGATAACAAAATCCCACGGAAAACCTCCACACGAAGCCGCCTTGCAGACCGCTTGAAAATTATCCGTCATCAAATACCTTTCAGCACCGAAAGTGTAATACGAAAAACCGCTCGAACAGGGTTTTAAAACCGTGCGAATGCAAAACTTTTTTTTGTAAGTTTTGAAAGGTTCGTATTCAAAAACCGCGTCGGTCAGACGTCCGGCATCAGAGAGAAAATCCGCCATAGAGTCCTCGTCATAACCCTCCGGGACAACGGCAATGTTGATTTTGTTTTTGTAACCTTTTGTCCTGCGTTCAAGTTTTACTTCCAAACTGTCGGGAAAAACATCCTTTTGAAAAATTTTTTCGTATTCACCACCGGAATTTTTCATAAAGAGTTCCGCAACAGAAACTCTTTTCGGACGTGGAAACCTCACCGCCTCCAAGAACACTTTTTCTTCCGTTTTTGACAAATCCGTTTCAACCCACTCGCCAAAAAGCGAATTGAAACTATAAGAATAAAGTAGTTTGCCCGTTCTCTTGTCCGTCAACACAAAACGGAAAACACCATTAGAAGTAGCCATATTAAGCCCCGACCAAAGACCGTCTGCCGCAAAACCCGAAAATGTAACCTCAGGTTTGCCGCCATTCAACGTAACAGAATAATCTGCTCTGATATAATCTTTTTGAGCATAAACACCGTAACAAACTAATAATACGGCAAATATACAAAATATTTTTTTCATATTTTTATTTTTCTTACGGTATTATGCTTATATTTCGGGGTATACATCATAAACATTCTGACACAAAGTCTCGGCAAATCCACCCACAAAAGTAAAAACATCAAAACCGACCAAATCCAAAGAACCGTCATATTAAAAACGTAAGTTTCAAATCTGTGATTTTTGATAATCTTGCACGGCGCGTAAAAATGCGCCCTACCGATATCCGAAACCGGCTCCATAAAAATCGGGTCTTTTTTCTGAATCAAACGGTTGTCGGGCGAATGAAAAATCTTTTTAACGGCACGCTTGTTTAAAACGAGTTCCGCAAGTTTTTCGTTATAATAATCTTTTTGAAGATGATACAAACCGTCTTTCCCGAGTTCGCGTTCAAGTTCTATGAGTTTTGCCTGACGACCGGCGTTAGCGATTTCAGCCGACTCGCTATAAAACTCTTTCTGAGCCCTAAGATACAACATCACAAAATTCGCAATTATCGGCGTAAACCTGCCTCGCACAAAATCCTCGGTATACTTGAAATTGATTTTCGGATTTCTGTAATTCAAAAATTCCGTCTCGTTTTTGAGAACTAAAAGCAAGTCGTCAAGTTCTTCAACTTCGTCCTCGCTCGGCGACTCTATTTCGCAGAGTTTGCTGCAACGCGAAGTGATGTTTTCAAGTTCACTCATAAGATACGTGCTTAAATACACGCAACGGGATTTCTCCCTGTCAAGTTCGTAAAACTCCCTTTCGTAAACGTTGTTCTGAAACTGGTCTACCGCCAAAGCCTCGTAGCCCCAGCGCGAAACCATCAAATCACCGATAAAAGGCACATTGACCTTGTCGGAAACGCTTTCGTGCAAATCGTCAAAATCTATCATAGCACCTCCCAAAAGCATTTGCGGAACAAGCACAAAAGGTATAAGAATGTAAATTGCAATTACGGAATCAAGCGCAGAAGAGATGATAAGCCCCATCATGTTAGCCGTACAAGAAACCGTAAACATCACAAACCAATAATCAAAAACCATGTCTTTGATTTCAAGAATATAATTTCCAACCAAAATAAACGAAATAGTTTGTATTGCAGAAATTATAAAAACCACAATGGTTTTGTTGAGCAAGTAACTGAATTTCGAGAGGTTAAGAAATTTTTCCCTTGCAAGAATTTTTCTATCGCGGATAATCTCGTCAGCAGCCCCCGAAAGCCCCGTAAACAACGCAACAACGATAATCATAAACAAAAATACGGGCAAATTTCTGTTGTCGGCAAAAACATATTCGCCATCATCGTTGATGTATTTTGTGAAAAAGCCCAAAATAAAAGCCAACAAGGGCGACTCCAAAAACGTTATCGCCATATATTGCTTGTTAGCAAGTTTTGAAAGAATATTGCGCCTCAAAAATATCCAAAACTGTTTCAGAGGATTAGGAATCGTATATTTAGAACGCGGCAGAGAGTTTTTGTCAACGTCTTTCTGCTGATAGTTGGAAATACGTATGTTCTTGTTAATCAAGTATCTCTGATACCATTCAAGAGGACTTACCTTACGCTTTTGAGTATAATTGCCAAGTTCGTTAACCTCTTTTGCCTCAATGATTTGCAAGATTTCCTCACTGTTGACGTTTCCGCAGACAGGACACTCGCTTACTCCGGCATCAACATATTCACTCATAGATTTAAAATATGTTATCGCCTCCATCGGATTACCGTCATAAACAATATAACCGCCCTTGTCAATAACCCATAACATATCAAACATCTTGAAAATATTTGAAGACGGCTGATGAATGTTTACGATTACTATTTTACCGTTAACAGCCTGTTGTTTAAGCAGTTGCATAACTACTTAGGAGTCTGTACTCGAAAGTCCGGAGGTTGGCTCGTCAACAAAAAGAATCGAGGGTTCGCGCACAAGTTCCAAAGCAATGTTAAGTCTCTTTCTCTGTCCGCCCGAAATCACGGTATGAAGGTCGTCGCCAACTTTCAAATCCCGACACTCGTACAAGTCCAAATCCTTTAACACTTTTATAAGGTGTTCAATAAGTTCGACTTCGGTAAGGTTGCCAAGGCAGAGTTTTGAATTGTAATACAAATTTTGCCAAACCGTAAGTTCGGCAATAAGAAGGTCGTCCTGAGGAACAATGCCGATGATGCCTTCCCGTATCTTACTGTCAGAAAGGCTATTGCCGTTGATAAAAATTTCGCCGGTATCAAGTTTGTTTTTGCCGGTAAGAACGTTAAGAAGTGTACTTTTTCCCGAACCGCTACCACCGATAATGCCGACCATGTTGCCGGATTCAACATAAAAGTCAAAAGGTTTGAGACCATTTTTGGAGTTGCGGTACGAATATGAGGCATTATAACCCGAAAATACAACTTTCTTTTCTTTTGCGGCAATGTTGAAAATATTGCTGATAGAGGACTGATAAATTGAACCGATTTTCGGACCTTTGATAATTCCGCCGTTTTCAAACGAAGAAATCTGCGACTGTTCAATTAATTTTTCGTTGATAGTAAGTTTGTTGACACCATTATAAACGAAAAATATATGAGAAATGCTCTTTATGTACAACATTCTGAGCGTTCCCATAAGTTCGGGGATATAAATATGCTTTGTCCCGTCAACAGAAACATCGTGATTGTCAATATAAAGAAAATCGTTTTTGTCGCTCGCATATTTCAAATCGTCCTCAACAAAAGCAAGAATATTTTTAAATTCGTGGTCTTCAATGTTGAACGAAACAGCGATTGTCTGAATAAAATCCGTAACGTTTTCGTTGAAAACGCCGCCCATCGAAATATATTCTATGATTCTTAGCAGCACATAAAACTTCTCTGTCTGATGAAGTTCTTGATTGAGCAACGCACATATTTTCAACGCCCTAACTGACGAAGACGATATTCTTTTGTTTGCCGATTTTTTGCTTTTGGAATTTTTGTATGAGTTGATGTAACCATCGTAACGCTCCAAATATTTTTCCACGAAAACCGGGGAAAGCGTTTTGCGCAAATACGCTGCAACCACTTCCCTTGATTTATCAATATTCCCGTAATCCTCCGGGTCTATGATAATGGCAAACAAACGCATTAAAGCGTCAAGAATATTCTCATTCATATTCTAAAACTTTTCTTTACAAAGTCCAAATATTTTTGTGAAAACAAATTGCTGCTTTCTTCCGGATAACGGACGGTTGTAAAAACCTGCGCCAAATTTTCAAGATTATTTTCCTTGACAAAATTTTTCATTTTTTCAAGGCTTTCAAGTTCCGAATAATAATTTTCAATATCTTCGTCCTTATAATCGTGATACCTTTCAAAATGTACCACTGCCTGAAAAGGAAGTCTTTCGGTAATTTCAGAAACACCTTTTGCTGGATACCCCGCCACCATCGTTACAACCGGCACAACACCTTTCGGCAAAGTCAAAATCTTAGCAATCTCCTCGGCATTATACATCGTAGTACCTAAAAAACAAATTCCTAACCCTGCATTTTCTGCCGCAAGTGCCGCATTTTCAGCCGCTAAAACAGTATCTGTCAAAGCCGTGGAAAACCACAAAAAATTGTCGTAAGAAGGCTCAGCGTTTCTTAATTTGCACCACTTGCCAAAACGGTTGATGTCGGCGCAAAAAGTGAAAACCAAAGGAGCCTGCTTTACCATCATCTGATTGAAATGAAGCGGCAAAAGTTCGTCCTTAATCTTTGGCTGCGTAGAAAGTATTATGCTGTACAACTGCATGTTGCCTGTGTTTGAAGCACGTATTGCAGCATTCAAAATCTTCTTTATCACCGAATCATCCACTATACGCTGCGCAAATTCCCTTACGCTCCTGTGATTCAACAAAATATCTTTTAAATCCATAATTTTCCCTGACTATTTGATTTTTTTTAAGAATATATAGTAGCGGTAAGTTGCCTCTGCCCGCCTGAATTTCTAAATTCGCAAAGATAAATCCCCTGCCATGTTCCCAAATCGAGTTTTCCATCCGAAATAGGAACAGTCAAAGAAACGCCCATCATAGAACTCTTGAAATGCGCCGGCATGTCGTCCGCGCCTTCCAAATAATGCTCATACGCGCTGTCGCCGTCCGGGATAAGCCTGTCGGCAATCGTCTCCATGTCAACCCTGACCGATGGGTCGTAGTTTTCGTTGAC
>JAEEXW010000479.1 GCA_016287995.1 Bacteroidales bacterium | reverse complement strand
AATCCACTAATTTTAGAATTCCACTTTGCCTGATTTCAGCATCGTCCACGGGTCAACCTTGTCGGCTTTGTATCTGCCAGCATCAAGTTTTTCCTTGCAGGCTTTGAATGCTTTAATCGTTCTGTCAACTTGCTCCAAAGTGTGAGCAGCAGTCGGGATTACCCTGAACATAACAGTACCTTTCGGCACAACAGGATAAACAACAATAGAACAGAATATTCCGTAATTTTCCCTCAAATCAAGCAAAAGATTTGTAGCCTCTGCCGTACATTGAACATCACTTGCATTCGGGTCGCCGTGCATATACACGGGAGTTACGGGAGATTGAGTCTTACCTATATCAAAACCTTCTTTCTTGAAACCGTCTTGAATTGCGTGAACGATTTTCCAAAGGTTTTCTCTATATTTCGGGTTTTGTTCTATCAAGTCGAGACGTTTCAAATGACCGATAACCATAGGCATAGGAAGCGATTTTGCGTAAATCTGCGAGCGGAGATTCATTCTCAAAAAGTCAATGATATTTCTCGGACCGGAGATAAATCCGCCGATACCTGCCATCGCTTTTGCAAACGTTGCAAAATACAAGTCTACCTTGTCTTGAACTCCAAAATGTTCGCCCGTACCGCCACCGTTAGGTCCCATAGTACCAAAACCGTGAGCATCGTCAATCAAAAGTCTGAACTGATATTTATCTTTAAGGTCTGTAATTCCTTTCAAATTACCGAGGTCGCCAGCCATTCCGAAAACGCCTTCCGTTATCACCAAAATTGAACCGCCTGTCTCTGCAACTTTTTTTGTTGCACGTTGAAGCATAACTTCCAATTTTGCCATATCGTTGTGCGGGAATACGTAACTCATTTTTTCGCCGCCGCATTTTGACTTGTGAAGGAAAATACCGTCCATAATGCAAGCGTGAGCCTCGTAATCGTAAACTATAACGTCGTTTCTGTCAACAATGGAATCGATAATCGAAACCATTGCCTGATAACCGAAATTAACTACAAAAGCCGCCTCTTTTTTTGCATGAGCAGCAAGACGTCTTTCCAATTCTTCGTGCAATGTTGTCTGACCAGACATCATTCTTGCGCCCATAGGAGCAGCAAGACCATATTGTGCAGCACCTTCCGCATCGGCTTTTCTTACTTCGGGGTCGTTAGCCAAACCGAGATAATTATTCAAAGACCAGTTAAGAACGGGTTTTACGCCGAAAGGGGTTCTGAAATTCATCTCAGGACCAATTTCTCCTTCCAATTTCGGAAACATAAAATAACCGTCGCCGCCTTGCTGGTATTTTCCGAGGTCGGTTACTTTTTTTACTACTTTCTCAAATAAATCCACGATATTTTACGCTTTATTATTGTTCGTTGTTAAAAATTTTCGTTGCAAAGATAATAAAAAATCGTAATAAAAAAGAAAAAACGATTTTTTTTTGTGATTTTTTTTCAAAAACGCGGTTCCCGTTGCAGACTTGATTTTATATATCTTTTTTCAGATTTACAGGATTCCGCCGCATATCCCAAAAGTTGTCTATATAAACGGTATCTGCGTCCTTGTCGTAATGGTATACCATTTTGATCGGTTTTTGCACAATGCAGGCGCGGAAACATTCCTCCCTATTTGACAAAAGCGGTTCGGGAAAACCTATTTCGGGGAATTTTTCCAAATCGGCAATTTTTTGCCAGACTTTCTCTTGCAGTTTTTTCAATGCTTTTTGCCCGAATTCTTCTTCGCTGTAAAGCATAAAATCTTTCAAACTTATTTGGGCTTTAACAGCAATTTTTATTTCAGCCATGGTATATCCTCTTCCATTTTTTTCTTAAATTCTTCCGCGGTATATACCCGTCCGTTTCTGATGTCATCAAGGCTTTCATCAATCATTTGATTGATTTCGTCCATTGTATACGGCTTCAATTCCGGCTCCCGAAGAGAATTTTTGGTCAACAAATCACTAATCGCCGAAAGCAGATTGAGACTGTCGAGTCTCCAAATCTTTTCAACGATTGATGTCTTGAAGTCCAAAAAAGGAACACTCGGTTCCAATTTTAATGATGTTGCAATCATAGTCGTTAACGGTTGACAATTACAGCGCAAATATAAAACCATTTGCAGAGAATTGCAAATAAAAATTTGTCATAAAAAAAGAAAAAACGAAAAAAAATTATTACTTTTGTCGAAATATTTTTTTCATGCTTACGGCTATAATCATACTTTTTGTTT
>JAEEXW010000478.1 GCA_016287995.1 Bacteroidales bacterium | reverse complement strand
CGACAATGATTAAACTTTCTGCATCACTCGGCGCAACGCCCGACCAAATCGCAGCCCAACTCAGCATCCCAATCTCAGATGTGGAAACTGTGATAAAGGGGCTTGATTAACAAAAATATGGTCTTCAACGGCTGAGAATTGGCAAGGTATGAGGTGGTGTAAGAGACAAGACTCTCCTTTAAAAACAAAATGTCTTATTCTATTGAATTTAGTGAAGAATAAGACATTTTGTTTAGATCAGCAAAGGGTTAATATGGAATTGTAAAACGATAGGAACCTCCATCCTCAAACGGACCTTCGTAACTTTTTCCGTTCAGATAAAGATAGTCATAACGCTGATTCACTCCGTAGACTCTTGCTACTCCATCTTCATTAGTGGATACCTCATGTGTGAAACCATCAGAACTCTGAGCCCGGACTCTACAATATTCGTAAGGATACCGTTTTCCATTCTTAGTCCAAAATACTTGAACATCAAAAGAATATTCGCGCATATTGTTAACCGATTAATTAATTACTTCACCCTTTTTGGCGGTTGATTTCTCCGTTATTATCGCTTCAAATTTACCACAATTTTTCAATCCTTTAAAATTTTTCTGTCCCCTATTAGTGGACTTTTGTCCCTAATTTGTGGATATTTCTGCGCTAACAATATCGGCAAGGTCCTGCAAAAAATACGGACACACTTTTGGTATGCCGCAGTAATATACATAACCCTATGGGCATCTATCGCTGCTAAGTTTCTGACAGAAAGTAATTGAAGTGTTCGAAGTTCCAATTCGTCAGTAACAAAGCGTAAATAAACGCCTTTGTTTATAAACATACTTCCGTCCGCCCAACGGCGGACTTCGCAGGGGCAAATTTACAAAAAAATTTTTTGATGAAAGGAATTTTTGGAAGATAAAAAGAAGAAAATTGAAAAAAAACAACCACAGAAAGCACAGAAAACACAGAAAAGAATCCGTGTCTTGTTAGTAGTATCTGGTGTACGTTCCCTATGTGGCGGTGAAAATAATTTGAAAAAATGGATTTTTCATTTTATTTTTGCGATGGTAAGGATGTTTGGCTGTCATCGGTCAAAAAAGGCCCACATCGAGCGCAAAAAATCAAAAATCAATTTTCCCTTGCCTGAGGAGCCTACCGCAGAACAGATTGCGAAGATTGAGCAGACTGTCAATGAAATTATCAAGAAAGATTATCCAATTGAATATCAGTTTGTAACCAAAGATACTATACCTTCAGGCGTTGAAATTGACAAACTGCCCGAAGACGCATCCGAAACGATTCGCCTTGTAAAAATCGGCGATTACGACCTTTGCTGTTGCATTGGCAAACACGTGGAGCACACTTCCGAAATCGGTGAATTTAAAATCAATTCCACATCGTACATCGACGGCAATTTTAGGATTGTGTTCAAACTGATTGGTAAAATTCTCTAATACCTTTTTGAATCCCCAATTTGCCGTCGGGTATGTTTATTTTTTCAAGAGTAAGCGAGTCGCCCAAACTCCAACCTTTTAGAGAGTCTCATAATTAACAACCACTTTCAAAATCTTCCCAAAACCTCGGATAAGATTTTGCAACAGACTGAGCCTCAGTAATTTCTAATTCGCAATCAGCATTTAGCGCGGCAACTGCCAAAGAAAACGCCATCCTATGGTCGTTTCTTGACGAAACCGTAAGACCGCCGGAAATTTTTCCGCCCTGAATCCGCATAAAATCACCATCCAAAACTACTTTTATGCCGAGTTTTGAAAACTCTTCCTTAATTGCCGCCGCACGGTCTGACTCCTTGTGAGCCAGACGTTTAACGCCTCTGATAACGCTTTCGCCAGCGCAGTTAGAGGCCAAAGCCGCCAAAACAGGGAACAAATCAGGACAATCCGTAGCATCAAAAGCGAAAGGCCTCAAAGACTTTTTATTAACCGTTATTGCCTCATCGGTTATGATAACTTCCGCACCAACCTGCCTCAAAACGTCCAAAACGGCTCTGTCGGCTTGCAAAGATTCGGGATTTAAGCCCCTGATAACCGCTTTGCCGGCAACCGCACCAGCAACCAAATGTGCTGCCGCACTCGACCAATCACCTTCCACCTGATAGTCCGTCGCCGTAAAATGTTGTCCTCCTTTAATTCTAAAAACTTGAAAATCAAGATTTTCAATCTTGCCGCCAAATTTTTCTATTATGTCCAATGTCATTTGAACGTACGGCACAGATTT
>JAEEXW010000477.1 GCA_016287995.1 Bacteroidales bacterium | reverse complement strand
TAAGCTCGACGACCAAGACAAGGAAGCCTCCGAAATGGGCAACCCGATAAAGTCAACCCGTCCCAGCATGTGGGGCATGGGCGCACCCAAATAACATTCGCCAGAGTGCGGACGGCTCTCTGGGATGCGGACGGCTCGTCCGCCACGACAATAACACTCTAATAACGAATGACGGCTGCCGAAAAGGATTCGACAGCCGTTGTTTTGTTTTAATCGTTTATACGGTTTTGTAGTTTTTCGGGGTTTGATGCGGATTTCGCCCTTCATACAGCAATCCTTTCCTCTCTGTTTTCAAAACCCAATTCCTGTGCAATCATACGGAACGTTTCGTCTGCTGGAAGATAATCACCGTTCTCAAAATCTTTTTCAAGTTCGTCGAACCTCGCATTAAGTTCCTCTTTTGTATAAGGACACGACAATACCGTAGAGAATGCTTCCTCTTCGGCATCCACCAATTCGCCCGCGAGCCACTTTCTATCCTCATACGAAAGCGTCCCACGCAGTCTGTCGCGAAGTTTTATCAACGAATCTCTGCTCATAATAGTAGTGTTTTTTGGAGTTATGATGCTACAAAGATAATGTTTTTGGATTGGAATAGCAAAATTATTCATAAAAACAAACATTTTTTTAAGCGAATCCCTAAAACGGCACAGGCTATCAGTATCTTTGCGACAAATAATCACTTATGCACGGCGATTTCATTTAATCTTTTTAACAACGAATTTACCGAATAAAAAAATTGCAGACGTGTATTCGTTTAATTCGTTGTTAAATTAAATCGACGCGGCGCTTATGTTTTTCCTTCCCAAAATTGAAAAAAAAAAATTTGGAAAATAAAAAATATGTTTCTACATTAGCATCGATAAAAAAACGACATAAAAACATCGAGCGTTTGCTTTGACTGACTGCCTGTAACGTCCAAAAAATCAGTGAAATATTCGTCAGTCATTGCGAATGCTCACATCCTTATTATAAGGGTGTGGGTTTTCTTTGTAGTTGAATATTGGCTTTGGACGGCCGCAGGCAATTATGAAGGAAAAACATGCCCCTTTTTTTTGTGCCATTTTTTGCAAACTGACTGCACGGAATCGGCAGAGAAAAAAATTATCTTTGCTGCGTCAAATTCCTAAAAAAAAGGACTATGAACCAAATGAAAAAATATCTGTGGCTCGTTGAAACCATCCATAATGCCGGTAGAATTTCTTACGGAGAAATCAGCCGCAAATGGGCGGAAGATCATCTGTGCGACCAACTCCCCGAACGCACATTTCACAAATGGCGGATAGCCTGTGAAGAAATGTTCGGCTTGAATATTATAAACGAAAAAAAGAACGACTATCGGTATTTCATCGAAAATTACGATGAAGTAATTAATGGCAATAGTTTCAAATCGTTATTTCTGAACAACTTAGCCGTCAACGATCTGCTACTTGACCATTGGAAACTCAAGGACAGAATCTTGTTGGAACACGTGCCGTCGAACGAACAGCACCTCTCGCCTATCTTGACCGCAATGAACACCAACAGGATGATTGCCTTTACATACAAAGACTATTGGAAAGACTCGCCAGAAAATTTGGAAGCGGAACCTTATTGTGTAAAACTTGCAAAACAACGTTGGTATGTATTGGCACATTGTCCGCAAACAAGCATCACCAAGGCATACCCCATCGACAGAATTTACGACCTCATAATATTGGAGAAGAAGTCATTTAAGATGCCGGAAAATTTTTCGGCGGAAGAATATTTCCGCGACTTCTTTGGCGCAACCGCTCCCGACAGCAACACAAAAACAGAACACGTGAAACTCCAAGTAGATGGCAAACAAGCAAAATATTTCCGTTCGCTGCCAAAACATCCATCTCAGAAGGAGACTTTTACCGGCGAAAAATACAGCATCTTTGAGTACGACGTAAAGCCCACATACGACTTCCAACAAGTAATCCTCTCGCACGCGCCCGACGTGTTGGTGCTTGAACCTCAATCCCTGCGAGACGAAATCAAGTGGAAAATCGAAGAAATGATAAAGAAATACAATGGTTTTTAACCTTAAATACAATAATTATGAATAACACAATTTCGCAACAACTTGCAAGTCTGTTTGACGAGTGGCGACAACTACTTGTACAGAATGGAGATGGAACCAACTTCAATGAAGACGGAGTGATGTTCCAAAACGGAATCCAACACGATGACACCGAACAGAAAAGGACTTCATCGGA
>JAEEXW010000476.1 GCA_016287995.1 Bacteroidales bacterium | reverse complement strand
TTATGTTGTACCCGTAGGTCAAACAATGGGTGAAACTCAAAATACCACCGTTGCAGGTAAAATTTATAATCTTGGCTCTGCCGTTCCCGAAGGTTATGTTGACCTTGGTGTTGAATTGAATGATGGTACAAAAGTTTATTTTTCGAGCGCTGTTACTCCTAAGGGTGTTACTTGGAGTGAAGGACACAAAGATTGGCCTACTGTTGATGAATTTAAAAACCTTAAATCTGATTGTTATTGGCTGTGGGACAATACACAAGGTCATAATGGTTATTATGTTTTCAAAACTCATGCCGAAGCGGATAAAGGTCAGATTACTAATTCGAGCAGCAGTTATTCACCAAGTACTCAATATAGTATAGAGACCGACCCGTACATTTTTCTTCCTGTTTCAGGTGGCGGCGGCCACGGCTATTACTGGTCGAGTGAGTCCTTCTTCGTCGCTGGCCACGCGTCTTGTTTGAACTTAGACGAGCACGTCGTGCACCCGGACTTCGGCTATCCGAAGGACCGCGTCGGCACTCGGCCGGGGGTTGTTACGGTTCGGCGCAGCAATTAACCATGCTTAGCGAAACCGAAATCCGAAAACAATGAAATCCGATTTTCGTTTTATAGCAGCGGGGGCAACCCCGCCGCCTGAAGCGGCGAGAGGGTTGCAGCCGTTGCTATAAAACGAAAATTTTTGTAATCATAAATAAATAAAAAAATGCAATCAATTCCAGAAATAGTTGAAACAGAAAAACAGAGAACAAATTTATTTGAGTGCCGTATAGCGAAACTTTATCGTGTCGGTTCGTTTATGCGTGCATATAATTGGAGTGCATGGCTGTTTGTAAAATATAGGGGCAATTTAAAAGTTTCCAATAGGCGGGTTAAGGCGGTAGATGAATCCGTTGCGATGGTCGGTTTTCCGCCGTCAAGCATAGAAAATATACTCCTGAGGGTGCGCAGGTTACAACTAATTCTGATGGTTCTGTTGATGTTGTTTTTCCGTCTTCAATAATTTCGGATGATGTGGAACTTGAAGAACTTATAACAGAATACAACGATTGGAAATCTGCATTGCCGGTAACAGAAAGTCCGTCGCCCAAAAAAGAAAAGAGCGATGATACTATTTTAGAAAAATCTTTTGCGGTATCTTCTACGCCAAATACTTTGACATCAATTATGTAGCTATAACTGGTCTTTCTCTCGACGAAATTAAAACTTTATCTATTTAAAGTTAATAAACATTAAAACTCTTGTTTTTCTGAAAACCGTTTTTTATATTTGCCGTATCAAACAATCAATCAAATTTATATAAGTATGAAGAAAAAATGGACATGCGCAATCTGTGGTTTCGTTTATGAAGGTGAGGAGCCGCCAGAGAAATGTCCCCAATGTAAAGCACCTAAATCTAAATTCAAAGAACTTACGGGCGAATTGAATTTTGAAACGGAACATGTTGTAGGAATAGCTAAAGGTGTTCCAGAGGATTTGATTCAGGACTTGAACAATCACTTCACGGGAGAATGTACCGAAGTCGGAATGTATCTCGCTATGAGTCGTCAGGCAGATAGAGAAGGCTATCCCGAAATTGCTGAGGCTTTTAAGCGTTACGCTTTTGAAGAGGCTGAACACGCTGCAAAATTTGCCGAACTTTTGGGCGATGTGGTTTGGGATACAAAAACAAATCTTGACAAGAGAATGAATGCCGAGGCAGGAGCCTGCGCTGACAAAAACAGAATCGCAAAACGTGCAAAAGAACTCAATCTTGACGCAATTCACGATACTGTTCACGAAATGGCAAAAGACGAAGCACGTCATGGCAAGGGTTTTAAAGGCTTGTTTGACAGATATTTCGGAAAAAAATAAACTAAATTTTTGTAGAAAAATACCCCGTACATTTGTAATAATGTGCGGGGTATTTTTTTGGTAGGTTTGCAATAGTTTTAATTTATTTTCTCCACCAAAAAACTTAAACGCTCCTTATTTGCTTGAAGATAACGCAAGGTTTGAAGCGTTTGAAACTTATTTTGCTTTTGCCATTTTGGGTCGTAACAAAATGCGCCGGTGGAAATAATTCCGCTTTTTGAACCTTCAAAATAGAATTTCGGACATCTCTCTACCGGTTTGCCGTCTTTATATGTCAGCACGAGGCGGAATTTATCTTTAATGTTTGCCCCTGACATTGCGGGTTTCATTGCGCTGAGATTGCATACACTACCGTTAGGTTCTTTATAA
>JAEEXW010000048.1 GCA_016287995.1 Bacteroidales bacterium | reverse complement strand
ATTACGACCTCCGGCTCTAATTTGATACCGAATTTTTCTTTGACGGTTTTCTGAATTTGTTTCATAAGGTTAACGGCATCTTTGCCTGTTGCACCACCTAAGTTAACCATTACCAACGCGTTATATTTTGCGACACCAATTCTCGCACCTTCTTCCGGCTTTTTGAAACCGCAAATATCAATCAATTGACCTGCCGAAAGTTTTATGCCACCGTTTTCAGTAGGATAATTTCTCAAATCGGGAAAATCTTTAACTAATTTTTCAAACGCCGCTTTGGTGATTTCCGGATTTTTGAAAAAACTGCCTGCATTTCCGAGTTTTTTATAATCGGGCAGTTTTTCTTTGCGAATTGCCGTGATAACCCTACGCATAATGGACGGTGTCAAAACGGCAAACTCTTTCAACCTTTCTTCTAAATTACCGTAAGTAACTATGGCTGAGAATTTTTTGGAAAGTCTGAAAGTAACCGCAGTGATAAACACCTTGTCTAAAAATTCGGTCTTAAAAATCGATGTCCTATAACCGAATTTACAATCTTCTGCCTTAATGCTTTTCAACGTAAAATCCTCAAAATCATAATATTCTATTTCGGTAACATAGTTTTTGACCTCTGCTCCGTATGCGCCTGCATTTTGAAAAGTTGCCCCGCCGACAGTGCCCGGAATCGAAGAAAGATTTTCCAAACCTGACCAGCGGTTTTTGAGAGTATATTCTATGAACCCGTCCAAATCTTCGCCCGATGAGGCTTTGATTGTAACGCTTTCAGAGTCCTCTTTCAAAACTTTGATTCCTTTCATAAGGTTTCTTAGAACCACGCCTTTAAAATCCTTTGTGAAAAGAATGTTGCTGCCGTTGCCAAGAATAAGGCGCGGCATTTCAAAATATTTTCTTTTTCTGACAAAATTTTCAATGTCGTCTAAGCCGGCAATTTCGATGTAGATTGCCGCTTTCGCATCAATATTGAAGGTATTTGCCTCCTTCAACGAAAAATCCGAATATATAAGCATGTTTTTATTTTTTTATCCGATTAAGTTCAGCATTTTGACAGTTGCTTTGATGGCGGCTTCTATCTGGTCGGCATCAAGTCCGCGTGTATGAATAAGTTGACCATTATTGTTCCAAGTGATAACTGTTTCCACAAGGGCGTCCGTTTTGCCTCCCGGCGGTATCGAAACTTTGTAATCCGCAAGTATAGGGTGGGTTTTGCCGAGTTTGTCATAAATTTTCCACAAGGCTTTCATAAAAGCGTCATACTGACCGTCGCCCGGTGAAGTTGCCTCATATTCAGAGCCTTCAATCGAGATTTTGAGCGTTGCAACGGGTTTTAGTCCGAGCGAAAGGTTAAGACTATAATTTATAATTTTGACCCTTTCCTGAATCATAGAACCGTCCCTTAGAACCTCTGAAATTATAAACGGCAAATCTTCCGTCGTAACATTTTCTTTTTTGTCGCCGAGTTCTATTATCCGCTTGGTAATCAGTTTTATCTGTTCGGGATTTAAGTGAATGCCGAGTTCTTCAAGGTTTTTGTTGATGTTTGCTTTGCCTGACATTTTGCCAAGCGCATACGTTCTCACACGTCCAAACCTTTCCGGAAGAAGTTTGTTAAAATAAAGGTTTGCTTTGTTGTCACCGTCAGCATGAACGCCGCTACACTGCGTAAAAACACTTTCGCCGACAATCGGTTTGTTGTTTGGAATCCTTATGCCCGAAAACGTCTCCACAAAACGGCATATATCCGTGATTCTGTGTTCGTTGAGATTGTTTTCGATTTCCAAATAATCGTTCAAAATGCCGAGAACCGAGGCAAGCGGCGCGTTTCCAGCCCTTTCGCCCAAGCCGTTGACAGTGGTGTGAATGCCCGTTATGCCCGCCTTCAAAGCCGCATAAACGTTTGCAACCGCCATGTCGTAATCGTTATGTGCATGAAAATCAAAACGTTTGCCCGGATATTTGGCGACAATTTCTCTGCAAAACTCCTCCGTCTTGTCGGGTGTTAAAATGCCTAACGTGTCGGGCAGCATAAACCTTTCAATCGGCATATCTTTCAGATTGTCAAGCATATAATATACGTAATCCGGCGAAGAAATCATGCCGTTAGACCAGTCTTCGAGATAGAGGTTAACGCTGAGACCTTTGTTTTTTGCAAGTTCGATATTGCGTTTTATGTCGTCGAGATGCTCCTCTTTGGATTTTTTGAGTTGCATTGTAACATGCCGGAGCGAACCTTTTGAAAGCATATTAATAACCTTTCCGCCCGCGTTTGCAATCCAGTCTATTGAAACGCCGTTGTCGATAAAGCCCAACGCTTCCACGCGGTCGATTTGACCGGCGTTGTCAGCCCACGAGCAGATTTTTTTGAAGGCTTCCAACTCTCCGCTCGAAACCCGCGCCGAGGCAACTTCGATTCTGTCAACGTTGATGTCGTCCAGCAGTTTACGGGCAATTGCTTCTTTTTCGTGGGCGTTGAAAGATACTCCCGCCGTCTGTTCGCCGTCCCTTAATGTCGTGTCAAGGATTTCTACCATTTTTTTGCGTTATGATTTTTTGAAACCGCAATTTTCCGTTCTCAGCGCACAGCCTTCGCAGTTTGCGTGTTTGTTTTTGTGAATAATTTCGTTATCAATCATTTGCTGCATTTGGTGCATACAATAAATGCCGCGTTTTTGCATTTCTTCGTTTTCGCCTACTTCGTATTGCGGAAAACGCTTTTTCCTACTGAAAAAAGTCTGTATTCCAAGCCCCAAAAAGCACAACGCCAAAATCACCAAAACAACAATAAACACCCGTAAAAACTCCATAGTTTAAAACATTTTACGCCGCAAAATTAAATATTTTTCACCGGATTTGCAAATAAAAATTATTTGGTTGTCAGTTTTTTGTGAGTCGGCAAAATCAAATTATAAAAAAATGAAAGTACCGTTACGAGTAGGGGCAACTCGGAGAGTATCTTTTGGTGTTTTAAATATTTTTTTTTATTTTTGCACTCAATAAAAAAGTTACGACCATGGCACAATATATAGCAAATCCGATATACGATTCAGCATTCAAATATATGATGCAAAACGAGCGGGCAGCCACCGTTTTGCTTGAAAATCTTCTTGATAAAGAGATACTTAAACTTGAAGTACTTTCCAACGATGTCGCGATTATCGAAGAAAAAAGCGGTGTCAGAATTTTGCGTCTTGACTTTTCTGCAAAAGTAAGAGACAGAAAAACGGGCGAAACCGAACTCGTAACAATTGAACTTCAAAAATCGTATCTCGATACTGAAATTATGCGTTTTAGAACCTATCTCGGTCAACAGTATTCAGATGTTAAAAAAACTGATACAGAGACGGTTAAGACATGGCGTAAGAATAAAGATACCGGCAAAGTTGAAAACGTGGAAGTTGAAAAACATATCCCTTTGCATATAATTGCGATTTACATTTTGGGACATCCGTTTCAAGAAATCAACATTCAAAAGCCGGTAATTTATAACCGTCCAAATCCTCGCGGTATTGAAAATGAGCATATTCCGGAAGTTATGAAAACACGTTTTTTCCAAGGGCTTACGCATGATACGATTATTGTTCAAATTCCGTATTTGAAACGTAATGCCAAAACCAAAGTAGAACAGATTTTGGAAATTTTCTGTCAAGATTATGTATCATCCGGAACCGACCAACTCCTTGAAATAGACGATTTTGAGGATCGTTCAGCAGAGTTTAAAGAATTGGCGCGACCCTTACAATTCGCGGCTTCCGACCCAGATGTTAGAAAAGTAATGACAATAGAAGATGAGATGTCAATCCATTTTCAGAATGTAAAATACGTAACGGACGAAAACGAGGCTTTACATATTTTGGTAGAAGAAAGCCGTCAACAGTTGCAGGAAAGTCGTCAACAATTGCAGGAAAAAGACAGTCAAATAAAGGAACAACAAAGTCAATTGGCAACCTCAATTCAAATGCTTTCTGAATTTGGAGCATCGCCGGAACAGATTGCCGAAAAACTCAAAATATCTGTTGAAACGGTAAAAAAGACGTTAAAAATGTAAAAAACGTCGTCCCTCGAAAAGGACAAGTTATGGACATCAAAGAATAAACAGATATCTTAAAAAAAACAAAGTCCATAAAATCGAACCAACATTTTCTTTGATTTTTTCTCAAATTTTTATTAATTTTGCGGTCTGAAAATCAGCAAAATTTTGAAACAAAATATCATCGAAAAATACAATGTACCTGTGCCGAGGTACACAAGTTATCCGCCCGCAAACTATTTCGCAGAGTTTAGCGAAGCGGACTTCAAAAATGCCGTCTTGGAGTCAAACGAGCAAAAAGACAGCAACTTGTCGTTTTATATTCATTTCCCGTATTGCCCGAGATTGTGCCATTATTGCGCTTGTAACTCGTATGCAATGCCGCAAACGGAAAATGTAGAGCGTTATATCGACGCTCTGCACAAAGAAATCGACATGATTTTGCCGCTTTTGACCCCTGAGAGAAAAATCTCACAAATTCATTACGGCGGCGGCACTCCTACGGCAATGCCTTTGGATGCAATTAAAGAACTTAATCAGCATTTACTCAGCGCATTTAAAACTATCGAACGTCCCGAAATAGCAATAGAATGTCATCCTGGCTATCTCGACGAAAACGGCTGGCAAACTCTCGCAGATGCGGGTTTTACGCGTATGAGTTTGGGTATTCAGGATTTTAATGCTGACGTGCTTAAAACTGTCAACAGAAAACCATCACTGATTCCTATCAACGATGTTTTTAAGATTTTGCGTGAGAAAAATATTAAAATTAATCTCGATTTTCTTTACGGATTGCCGATTCAAACTCCTGAAAGTTTTTATAATACTATCAGTCAGGCTGTTGCACTTGCACCGGATAGACTTGTAACTTTTAGTTACGCACACGTGCCGTGGATTAAAAAGGCTCAGTTGATACTCGAAAAAGCTGGTCTTCCAACGCCCGAAAACAAGGAAAAAATGTTCGACAATGCCGCACAACTCCTTGAAAAAGAAGGTTATGTACGTATCGGAATGGATCATTTCGTAAAACCTGAGGACGAACTTTTTGAAGCTCTTCAAAATCACCGTCTCCACAGAAATTTTCAGGGCTATTGCACAAGACGTACAACGGCGCAAGTTTATGCTTTCGGTGTTACGGGAATCAGTCAGCTTACAGCGGCATACGCGCAGAATACCAAGGTTATAGACGAATATATTTCGGAGGTTTTCAGCGGTAAAATTCCTGTTAGAAAGGGTTACAAACTTGACAAAAATCAACAGTTAGTACGCGAGGTGATAGAATCGCTTATGTGCAATTATTACGTTGATTTCAAGGAAATTGCAGAAAGATTAAACGTAGAAACAGACTTTTTGAAATCTGTAACTACTTATAATATAGATATTTTGACAAATATGCAAGACGACGGTATTTTGGAATTGAACGAAAATTCAATAAAAATCACCGCCGAAGGGTCGCCTTTTGTGCGCAATGTTGCCGCTTCTCTCGA
Organism: Bacteroidales bacterium; assembly: GCA_016287995.1. Lineage (GTDB taxonomy): Bacteria > Bacteroidota > Bacteroidia > Bacteroidales > UBA3824 > UBA3824. Next base: position 6,936 of record JAEEXW010000048.1, on the reverse strand, counting down.
TCCGCTGATGAAGAACACTACAAAATCATTCTCAAAACCGATTTAAAATGAAAACAGATATATTAATTATAGGTGCGGGTCTTACGGGACTTACAACCGCCTACACGTTAGCCTCAAAAGGCAAAAATGTTCATGTGTTGGAGCGTATGGAACGCCCCGGAGGTCAGATTCATACGTATTCAGAAGATGGTTTTGTTTTTGAAAGCGGTCCCAACACAGGCTCGATTTCAAATCCGGAGGTTGTAGAACTTATGCAGGAACTCGAAAAAACTTCCAACGGGAAATGCCGTCTTGAAACCGCTCCAGATTCGTCGAAAAGGCGTTTGATTTGGAAAGGCGACCGTTTTAGAGAATTGCCATCGGGACTTGGAAGCGCAATTACGACACCACTTTTCACCCTCGGCGACAAGTTTAGAATTTTGGGCGAACCGTGGAGAAAAAAAGGCAACAATCCCGATGAAACAGTAGGCGAACTTGCACGCCGCCGTCTTGGAAAATCTTTTGTTGATTACGCCGTAGATCCTTTTCTTTCAGGAGTTTATGCCGGCGACCCTAATACTTTGGTAACACGTTACGCATTGCCAAAACTTTATAATTTGGAACAAAATTACGGTTCGTTTGTGCGCGGTGCTATTAAAAAAGCAAAAGAGCCCAAAACCGACCGCGACAAATTGGCTACAAAAAAAGTATTTTCTGCCATCGGTGGACTTTCAAATATAACAGATTCGATGGCTGACTTTTTGGGAGATAGAATTTCGCTCGGTGTCAGCAATTTAAAAATAAATCCGAAAGAAAACGCTTGGGAGGCTACATTCTTGGATAAAAGCGGTAACCAACAGACAATTAGCGCATCAACGGTGATAACAACTTGCGGCTCGTATTCGTTGCCAGAAATTTTACCGTTTGTGGAACCGGAATTGATGAATCAGGTCAACAACCTTAAATATGCACCCATGATTGAAGTTTGCGTGGGCGTAAAAGATACTTTGGGCGGCGATTACAAAGCATTCGGCGGACTTGTTCCAACTATTGAGAAGAAAAAAGTTCTCGGAATTTTGTTTCCGTCAGCATGTTTTTCGGGACGTGCACCCGAAGGCGGCGCATTGTTTACGTATTTTATCGGCGGTGTAAAACACGCTGAAATGCTCGAAAAATCCGACTCGGAAATCACGTCTATCGTTGAAGAAGTTTTTCACGATATGCTAAAATTTCCGAATACATCAAAGCCGGATTTGATAAAGATTTTCCGACACAAAACGGCAATTCCGCAGTACGAACTTTCAACAGGTGAGCGACTTTCTGCCGTTGAAAAACTTCAAAAACAATATCCGGGTCTAATAATTGCGGGCAACCTGCGCGACGGTATCGGCATGGCTCACCGCATAAAACAAGCCCGCGACATTGCCAATCAATGCATAATGCAGAATTCATAATGCACAATCGGGCATCTGCCGAATGGAAATAAAAGAATTATGAATTAAAGATATGAAAATTTTTGAAAATATAACATCTAATCGTCCGCCTGTGTGGTTGATGCGTCAAGCGGGAAGAGTGTTGCCAAGGTATAGAAAACTAAGAGAAACGTATAGTTTTCGTGAACTCATGGAAACACCACAACTCGCAGCAGATGTTACACTTATGCCCGTAGAAGACCTCGGTGTGGATTTCGCAATTATTTTTAGCGACATCCTAACTGTGCCAACTGCTTTGGGCATGGAAATAGAATGGACGGAGTATGGTCCGAAGTTTTTGAAACCACTTTGTGAGTTGGATAATCCGTCGAAATCGCTGAAAATAAATACTGAAAAATTTTCACATGTTTATAAGGCGATTGATAATGTTGTAAGTAGAAAAAACGTGCCGTTAATCGGTTTTTGCGGTGCTCCGCTTACAACGTTATGCTATATGATTCAGGGTGTTAGCAGCAAACAAAATTTTCCTGAGGCAAAAAAGTTTTTCTATACTCAAGCCTCAGAAACCAAAAAACTGATTGAAATTGTTACTGAAATTTCAATCGAATACGCTTTAAAACAGGTTGAACACGGCGTGGAAGTTTTTCAAATTTTTGAGAGTAACGCCGGAATTTTGCCAACCGAGATGTATAAAGAATTGATTTTGCCGAGTGTCAAAAAAATTGCTGACGCTGTACGACAAAAAGGTATTCCCGTGATTTTCTTTCCAAAAGGAATCGGAATGGGACTCATAAATATAACGTCGAAGATTTGCGATATTGTGGGAATAGATTGGCAGACAGATATTTGGGATGCTCGTAGATTGATTGATAAAAAGGTAAAGATTCAAGGTAATTTTGATCCGCATTTGCTATTGACATCTAAGGACAAAATTGCTGAGGAAATCGGAAAATATAGAAAATTTTTCGACGAAAATCCTGATTGGATTGTTAATTTAGGCCATGGTGTTTTGGCAGAAACACCGTTTGAAAATGTAAAATTTTTTGTTGATACAATAAAAAGTTTAAGATAAAAATGATTCAGTATAAGTCAATTAGCCATCAGAATACGTCGCTTGCCGATAGGGAGCGATTTTTTAAGGATTTTAACAGAGAGGGTGTTGGTCCGTCGGTATTTTTGCAGACTTGCAACCGTGTGGAACTTTATTACGGCGACGGCGAGATTCCCAACGACGTAGCGCGTCATTTGTTTCGTGTGGTTTGCGGTTTGGAATCTGCGATAACGGGCGAAAAAGCGGTTCAAGGTCAGGTGAAAGATGCGTATCTTGCAGCCCGAAATTCACAAAAACTTCCCACGCCGATGCACAAACTTTTTGAAAGTGCGTTGCAAATAGGCAAACGTGTTCGCAACGAAACGGAGATTTCGCACGGGGCTGTAAGTCACTCTTTGGCGGCAATCGAAATCATTGAGCAAGAGCATATTGACCTTTCTAACGCGCGTATTACGATAATCGGTGTTAACAAATTGACTGCTGACATCATAAAATTTTTGCACAACAAGGGTGCGAAACTTGTTTTTCTTGCCAACAGAACGGAAGAAAAAGCCCGCAAACTTGCTGAGCCTTACGGTATTGACGTTTTCACTCTTGACGAAAAGGCTGCGTTTATGCGCGATACAGATATTTTGATAAGTGCAACGTCGGCGCCGTGTTCGATAATCAATAAATCCGACATTAATCCCAATCGTCCGCTTTTGGCGATAGACCTTGCTTTCCCTCGCGACATTGAACCCGATGTTACTGAAATAGAAGGTGTTAGACTTTACAACCTTCACGATGTGGAGCAAAAAGTCAAGGACAACATTTCGATTCGTGAAGACGAAGTGCAAAAAGCCGAATCTCTCATCGAGGAAGAAATTACTGAATTGCAAGGCATTATGGAGCGAAGAAAGAAGTATACGATGGCGGTGTAACTTAAAAAAAATGCGATAACATTTCCGAAAAGACTTTTTTTGTTAATTCAGAAGTGTTATCGCATTTTTTTTGTAACGACAAAATCTCATTTTTATCCATTGATGTGCATAGAACGTTATCTCCTTGTCATTTATCACGACCGTGATTGGAGACTTTTTGCAAAAAAGATGCGGCAATCTCGGGCGCAAAATTTTGTTTGTCAGCGGGGATTGAACCGCGCTTTGCATTGTTGGTGTTGATTGTCATAATTTTAAAATCCACTCGTTCTACGCTCCAAAATTAGCATTTTTTTATTGTATTTTGTTAAAAAAATAACTATTTTTGCAAAAACTAATCCGCATACAATTATGAACAACGAAATAAAACTTTTGCCACAAGGCATAAACGATTTTGCGCAAATCAGGCGTGAACATTTGTATTACGTCGATAAAACTATGTACATACCCAAAATCGAAACCGACAGTCATTTTATGCTTATCGTCCGTCCCAGACGTTTTGGTAAGAGTTTGTTTCTCAGTATGTTGGAAAATTATTACGACGTAAAAACGAAAGATAATTTTGAACAATTATTTTCGGGTTTGTACATCGGAGAACATCCTACCAAATGGCATAATTATTATCAGGTTTTGGTTCTTGATTTTTCGCAGGTGCTAAGCGAATACGACAAGTTGAAGGATAGTTTTTATAGTTATTGCAACCATCGTCTTGATGAGTTTGCAATGAAATACGAGGACATGTACTATCCCGGATTTGCCGCAGACATCAAAAACGAAAAATTGACAACAGAAAAAATCAACATGATTGCGGCTCGCGCCAAGTTATACGGCAATCATCTTTATTTAATACTTGACGAATATGACAATTTTACGAACACCGTTTCGACTTTAAAAGGCGAAAATATCTATAAATCAATCACTCACGGCGAAGGTTTTTATCGGGATATTTTCAAAAAGTTCAAAGGAAATTTTGAGAGAATTTTTATAACGGGAGTTTCGCCCATAACTCTTGACGACCTTACGAGCGGTTTCAACATCGCAGAATACGCCTCCAACAAAAAAGTATACAACCAGTTGGTCGGCTTTTCAGAAAACGAAATCCGTGAAATGATAAAATATTATCAGTCAGCAGGTTTGATAGAGGATTCGTCAGAAAAAATTGTTGATAGTATCATCGAAACTATGCGCCCGTGGTGCGACAATTATTGCTTTTCGTACGATAGTTTTGTAGACGACGAACCGAAAATGTTCAACGGTATGATGACGATGACATACATCGGTTATTACCTTGAAAACGGCAAATTTCCTGCGAATATGTACTTGCCAAATGCGTTGATTGATTACGGAAAACTCGACCATATCATCCGCCTTGAAAAGGACAACGAGAATCTCCGTCGCAACGCCATCATCATGAAAATCATCGAAAACGGTTTTGTTTATGAGGACATACAAACCCATTTTCCGGCATCTGATGTCGTTAAAATAGAAAATTTCATCAGCCTTTTGTACTATTACGGAATGTTGACGATAACAGGCATTTACGGCATTAGTACAAAATTATCCATTCCGAACAATAACGTCAGAATGCATTATTTCAGATACTTGCAAAGCGAGTACGATAAATATTTGCCTGTTGAAACTTCGGACTTAAGAGCCGCGTTTAATTATGCCGCGCTTGACGGTAATTACAAAGACATGCTGACTTTTATTGCCGGGGCTTACAAAAACGCATCGGTAAACCGCAATTCAATCGAAGGAGAAAGAACGATTCAGGGCTTTTATATGGCGTATTTGGGCATGAATCCGTATTACCTTATGAAACCCGAAATTGAACTTGCCCACGGTTACGGCGATATTTTTCTATTGCCTGACATGAGATTCAACTTTGTTTATCATTGTTATCTTATTGAATTTAAATACGTTAAAACAACATGCGACGCTCAGGACGAAACCGACGCATTTGAAGCGGCAAAAGCGCAGTTGGAGGTTTATTCGTCTGACAAACAGATTGTCAAGATGATAGGGACTTCAAAACTTCACAAAATCGTCATGATTTTCAAAGGCGGTGATTTGGTAAGGTTGGAGGAAGTGTAAAGAATTGGGAAAACGAAGAAATAATTTTTCGAGCCGCAAGCATTGCGGCTCTACATACCCCGCCTGACATACCCCATACGTGCCTATTCCGTAGAGCCGCAATGCTTGCGGCTCAATGCTTGCGGCTCAATGCTTGCGGCTCAATGCTTGCGGCTCAATGCTTGCGGCTCAATGCTTGCGGCTCAATGCTTGCGGCTCTGTTATTTGCGGCTCAAAACACAAAATCTTGATTATTAATATTGTGGTGTTGTTTTAACAGGTGAAAAATAAAAACAATCTTCGCGCCAATTAATCACATTATTTTCAATGTATTCCGTAATTTTTTCCATTTCTTCTGCATCACGGATAATATGGTCGTGGTAACGGGTTTGCCATGCAAAAAGAATGTTGTTTTTTTGCGCGTATGACGAAACCGCACTCTTTATGCCACGTATTACAGACGCCAGATTTTTGGTCTGAGGTTCAAATTTTGCAGGTTGCAATGCAGTCGAATTATAAACATTACGACCTATCGAAACTATCAAATGCAAATGGTTTGGCATTATAACATAAACCGGAATTTCCAAATTCATATCCGTACGTTTCTTAGGTGTCGTCAAAATTTGTTCATTCAAAAAACGTCCTATGTCAGAAAGGTGCATTTTGCCGTCAAAAATTTCACCGAGATATTGTTCTCGATTCATTGTACAGATAGTAATAAAATAACAACCGCCGTTATAACAATGCCATTTTGCCCTTGCCGTAGGGATTCTGTATTTGCCTTTGAATTTTTCGTCCGACATTTTACGTAAATTTTTTCTAATATAAATATCAAACGTCAAAAACTGAACCGTATTATTTAATATGAATAATTTTTAGATGTATATTATATCTGCCGAGCCGCAAGCATTGCGGCTCTACGTGTCGGTTTTTGTAACGCGCCCCGTATGTAGAGCCGTAATGCTTGCGGCTCAAACCCATATAAATTTTTGAATGGAAGTGCCTTGAAAATAAAAAAAAAGAAAAAAATGGCAGCATATCCAGAATGTTATTTGGACGAAATAGTGGAAACTCAGGGCAAACTCTTTGAAAAAGCAAATTCTCAGGTTTGCCAAGTTAAGAAAACTAAAACCGATTTGCACCATGTTTAAGAGCGTCATAAAAATAGAAGGTGAAAATCCGATTACAATGTTCATGCCCTCGGCGGGGGATTTGAACGTCAAGACCGACACGATTTTGTCCAACACCTGCACCGTCCGCGATATATGCGACATGACGACTTGGTTGTGCGTTCACAATCAGACGGTTGTGATGTACAGCGAATTTTTTGTACGCAAAAACTGCACCATAGAAAACAGCCGCACCGACGAAAAGGCTCTGATTTGGGCAGTCATAACAAGCGGCAAAGTCTCGGAAATCATCAGCGGACAACACGTAGAGCATGACGCCGGTGCTGTCAACATGGGCATAATGTCAAAAGAAA
>JAEEXW010000475.1 GCA_016287995.1 Bacteroidales bacterium | reverse complement strand
GTTGTCAGCAGGCCTCAGCAGAAATCAACCGCTCCTCGGCGGAAAGTCTCAACATAACGCGTCACGCAGTAGAACTTATCGACAAAATTTCGCCGAAAATCAAGGAAACCGCTGACAAAATCGCCGAAATTTCAGAAATCTGTCTCGACCAAATTTCCAAAACAGAGTCGGTACATAGAGCGGTAATGCAATTAGCAGACATCACTGCAAACAACCGCCTTTCTGCCGATCAAATGGCAGAATATTCAAAACAGATAAACGAAAAACTCGCGGTTTTGAATGCCGGCACTGACTTTTTCCAAGTTGACACTCTGAAAAAACTCAAACGTCAAGAAATAATATCCATGATAGAAGACCATACCAAGGATATTCTGAAACTGAAAACCGAACTCATAAAAGTTGCGGAAAACCCGACCGTAGTGGACGAAGTAAACTCGATAATAGACTCTTCGATAAACGAGGCAAAAGAGATTTCGCAATACAAAGATACAGAAGAGGGCTTCGGTTTTTTTGAAGAAGAACCCTCTAATCAGGAAGATAATTCCACTGACGAAAAATCACCTGACGATCCAAAAACTCATTACAAAGGTGTAAAACTTGACATGGGCGATAAGGATTATGAGAATTTTTAAACGCTGTTTTTTTAAAAAAAAGAAGAAAATATGGACTTAAAAAACAAAATAAACAGACTTCTTCACCCTGAGAAACATTATACCGTAGGTGAACAGTTGCTAAGGATATTTATACCGGCAATTATACTTATAATCTTAACAATAAACTTTACGGTATATGTTATCGTTTTCAAAAAAATCAACACCAATTTTGTTGAAAGCGTAAACGAAAACCTGTATATGCACGCCGTAAACACGGGTCTGAAATTCTCGCGCTACGCCGACGACTTGAAAGTCATCAAATACGTCATCGACTATTCCGACTTGGAAAGGTCGATGAGAAGGGCAAACAACTTTATCGGCAAACACACCAACAGATGGAGTTATTTCAGGATAACCTTTCCCGACGGCTCTGCATACAACAACGTATACGGCAAAGACACAGCGGACATGGCAGGCAGAAAATTCTTTGTGCAAATCGCCAAAGAAAACAAAGACATGTCAGTCTCCTTGGCACACCAAAGCGAAATCGACGAAGACAAGGAAGTTTTCTGCGTTTCGATAGCGGACAGAGACAGCAGCGGCAGACTCATAGCAATTCTAACGGGATATTTTCCCTCAGAAATAATTGACAACGAACTCAAAGACTACAAAGTAAACAACGAGGGCTACTGCACGATTTTGGAAAACCGCTGCGGCACTTTCCGAGGCAGGGTAAGGGGATATTTTGAGTTCGGAATCAAAACTCTGAACGTGGAACAACTCTTAAAAATAGGTTTTAGCGGCATAGACTACATTTTTACCGGCGGACTCGACACCATGCAGACTCATCTTAACGACAAGGAAAGATGGTTCGGAAGGGCATCTTTCGACTCGTTCAAAAAGAACAAGATGGAGATGATTTTCACCAACATACCCGGCATTGATGACATGGCTCTTTCGATGAGCGTATACAACCATATTTTTTACGGCAACCTCTACTGGCTTGCGTTTTTTATGGCGACAATCTCAATAGTTACCATTCTGATTGTGTACATAGTTACGAAAAAACTCACCAAGAGACTTATAACCAAACCGCTTTCGGCGATAGACAGTTTTATAACCGACTTTTCGGGCGGACATATTTACAGTCAGCCGGGCGAGAGTTTTGACAAGGCGCGGGAACTCCACGAACTGAAATCAAAACTCAAAATGATGAAAGACAGGATTTTTGACGCGGTAAGTTCCGTAAAGGACTACTCCGAAAAAATAGCCGTGGAAAACAAAACCCTCAACAAGACAATCGCCGACGTCTCGAGCGGTGCACAACTCCAAGCCTCTACAATAGAGGAAATTTCGGTAAGTATCACCAACATGGAAGACATCATAAACGACAACGCCAAAACGGCAACCGACACCTCCGTAATCTCAAAACGGATTTCCTCTGACATTTCGGTCATCACCGGAACATCAACAAGTGCTTTGGAATGTATCCAAAACGTTATTTCAAAATCGCTGATTATCAACGAAATCACCAACAGAACGGATTTACTTGCCATCAACGCGGCTGTTGAGGCGTCGAGGGCGGGCGAAAACGGAAAAGGTTTTGCCGTGGTTGCTGCCGAAATCCGCAAACTCTCAGAGCAATGCAAAAAAGCCTCGCAGGAAATTGACG
>JAEEXW010000047.1 GCA_016287995.1 Bacteroidales bacterium | reverse complement strand
TTTATACCTTGATGTAGACACTTTATATATAGTTGATAATATAGCAATCCCTTGCGGACGGAAATAAAAATTCTGTCTGCAAGGGATTTTTGTTTTTATTCATCGTGGGTGGTTTATTACCGTGGGTGATGTATTACCGTGGGTTCACACCCCCGTCTATTGTGTATCACCCCTCCGGGGTTTGGCTACCGAATCCCTTCGGAAAACAAGTCCTGAAAGGACGACACATAATAGACGGGGTGTGTAAACCCCCGGCAGAAAGGACGACATACAATAAACGGGGTGTGTAAACCCCCGGCAGAAAGGACGATTAATTATTTTTTTAAACTATAAATTTTTTCAAACATGGAAAGAATAGTTCAGAATCCAGTCGTGCAAGACGTAGCGACAAAAAAGAAATACGTCAAACCCGATTTTGAAGTAATCGAGTTGAACATGGAAGCCCCGCTTTTGACGGGAAGCGGAAACGGTAGCTACGGCACACATTTCAATTACGGCGACCAAAAAATTTAAAAAAGGAGGAACTAAAATGAAAAAGACGTTTTTAAAATTCCTGCCTTTGACGGCGGCAGTATTGCTTGCAACTTCTTGCAGCAAAGATGACAACAACGATGAAAAAAACATTGAAAATCAACCCAAAGTTGAAAAAGTTGTTATTCCGTTTTCTGTAAAAGTCAACACCGGCAATTCTATTTCAAAAATTGCATACACACAAGGTGATGATGTTTCGCAATTCAATGTAAATTTTGAAGATAAAGATGCGGCAGGAGGTTCTGCAATAACGATGGCTATCACCGGCGATGACATTGAAAACACAACTTTGACACTTACAAAAGACGGTTCTGATTTTAAGTTTGTTGGTGATATAACCCTCGCAGAAGGCAAGACCGAAGACGATTTTAAGAATGGAAATATTTCTATTAGCGGCTCTTTCGGTACGGCAGGAACTACAACCGTAACATCAACAACATCGTTAGCAGATGTAATGTCAAATTGTAGTCATCAATATACAACAACTTTTGCATCAAACGCTGAAACGATTGAACTTAACGACAATTACGCATATTTGGAAATAAGTTGTGCAACAGAACAGACTAAATTTCAATTGACAATCGGCGGTTCAGCACAAGATTATACACCGAGTACAACCAATCATAAGATTTGGATTGCTGTTCCGAATGGCACATCAGTTACGGGCAATTTGGTAAAAACAATGGCTGTTGAAGGCGGAAAAGTTTACAGAGCAGACCGCACCAAAGAAGTTGACCTCGGACCGGGTTCCTCAGTTCTTTGGACGACCTGCAACCTCGGCGCAACCAACCCCGGCGAATATGGCAAATTTTATGCATACGGAGAGACGGTTGGATATGCTTATGATGACGGACATGATTTTTCTTACACAAGTTATTATAAAGGAACAGAAAATCCGCTTTCTTCTGAGCATGATGCTGCTACTGTCGCATTGGGTACGGGCTACCGAATGCCCACCTCGACCGAGTTGGGAACATTGGAATCAGGCACATTTAAAAATGCTTCTGAAAGTGGTTATGATGTAGCCGGTCGGTTGTTTTCCAACGATTACGGTTCAGTTTTCCTTCCGGCTGCGGGCTACTGCTACGGCACCATCCACACCTTCGGCCCCGACTTGTCCTTCGGCTGCTATTGGTCGAGTACGCCTCCCCCCGGCAAGAACACCACCGCTCACTACCTTTCCTTCACCTCAGGCAACGTCAATGTGAGCACCAGCGACCGTTTCATCGGTCGGTCTGTCCGCGCCGTGCGGTGCATGAATTAACCATGTTTAAATGAATTTTATAATAAACGGCTATCGAAATGCTTTTTTCGGTAGTCGTTTTTATTTGGATGATTAAGCACCGTCTGCGCAATAAAAGCAGTTATGTTGTATTGAAAGGGACCGATTTATACGTGGTAAAAAATTAAAATTATTTAACATAGTTTTATGCCCTAATTCCGAAAAAAAAAGAGTAAATTTGCGACCGTTAAATGGAGAAGAAAATTCATTTATAAAACTTAATATAATAAAATGAGTAAATTAGATTTAACCAAGTACGGTATTACAGGTTCAACTGTAATCGCACACAACCCTTCTTACGAAGAACTCTACAATGCAGAGGTTAACCCCGCTCTTGAGGGTTACGAAAAAGGTCAGAAGACCGAACTCGATGCTGTAAACGTTATGACCGGTATTTTCACCGGACGTTCACCCAAAGACAAATACATCGTTGATAACGACGAAAGCCACAACAACGTTTGGTGGACATCAGAGGCTTACAAAAATGATAACCATCCTATGAGCGAGGATGTTTGGGCAAAAGTTAAAGAAATCGCTAAAAAAGAACTTTCTAACAAAAAACTTTATGTAGTTGATGCATTCTGCGGTGCTAACGAGTCTACAAGACTTGCTGTAAGATTCATCGTTGAAGTTGCTTGGCAGGCTCACTTTGTTACTAACATGTTTATCCAACCCACCAAAGCAGAACTTGAAAACTTTGAACCTAACTTCGTTATCTACAACGCTTCAAAAGCAAAAGTTGAGAACTTCAAAGAACTCGGCTTGAACTCTGAAACTTGCGTTGCTTTCAACACGAAGAGCCGCGAGCAGGTTATCATCAACACATGGTACGGCGGTGAAATGAAGAAAGGTATGTTCTCTATGCAGAACTACTACTTGCCGCTCAAAGGCATCGCTTCAATGCACTGCTCTGCTAACACCGATATGGAAGGCAAAAACACTGCTATTTTCTTCGGTCTTTCAGGAACAGGTAAAACCACTCTTTCTACCGACCCGAAACGTTTGCTTATCGGTGATGACGAGCACGGTTGGGACGACGAAGGCGTGTTCAACCTCGAAGGCGGTTGCTACGCTAAGGTTATCAACCTTTCTAAAGAAAACGAACCGGACATCTACGGTGCTATCAAACGCAACGCTTTGTTGGAAAACGTTACTGTTGATGCAAACGGCAAAATCAATTTCGCTGATAAGAGCGTAACAGAAAACACCCGTGTTTCTTATCCGATCGATCACATTAAAAACGTAGTTAAGAAAGTTGCCGGCAAGAGTGCAGGTCCTGCTGCTAAGAACGTTATCTTCTTGTCTGCTGACGCATTCGGCGTATTGCCTCCGGTATCTATCTTGACACCTGAACAGACACAATATTATTTCTTGTCAGGTTTCACCGCTAAATTGGCTGGTACAGAACGTGGTATTACCGAACCGACCCCGACTTTCTCGGCTTGTTTCGGTCAAGCATTCTTGGAACTCCACCCGACCAAATATGCAGAAGAGCTTGTTAAGAAAATGCAGAAATCAGGTGCTAAGGCATACTTAGTTAACACTGGTTGGAACGGTACCGGCAAACGTATCTCTATTCCTGATACTCGTGGTATTATCGATGCTATCCTCGACGGTTCAATCTTGAAGGCTGAAACCAAAAAGATTCCGTTCTTCGATTTCGAAGTACCGACCGCTTTGCCGAAAGTAAATCCTGCTATCCTCGATCCGAGAGATACTTACGCAAATGCTTCTGAATGGGAAACTAAAGCTAAAGATTTGGCTGGTCGTTTCATTAAGAACTTTGCTAAATATACTACTAACGAAGCAGGTAAAGCTCTTGTAGCTGCTGGTCCTAAATTGTAGTAGAGTTCTATGTTTATAAACTCATAATGCGGCGGTGGGATTCTTTTTTAAGGAATCCCACCGTTTTTTTGTTACTTTAACATTAAATAATGCTTATTGGCATAATTTTTATTCATTTTTTTTAATAAAAACCTACAATTAACAAAAAAATTATTAATTTTGCGATAAAAATTTTAACACTATGAAAAGAACAATATTTATCATATTATTCTTGTTGAGCTGTTCGGCATGGATTCCCGTTAACGCTCAACAATACGATTTGACGAGGGAGACTTACAAAGTCAGCATGAAAATGTTTCCGCGTTATCATGTAGAAAAGGATAAACAGACGTATTTCCTTAAAATCCAACAAAACGGTGTTAAAGACCGTTTCAACGAGGCGTATTTGAGAACAGAATTTGAAGACGCATTCGAGGGTTGGAACGAAACGTATGACGATAAAGAGGCGTTTATGACGATAACTTTTTCGGCATCTACCGTAAGTTTTGACCAAATCGATTTCAAAAACACCCGGGTTGAAAAGGATACGCTTGATGGTTTTGTGGTTATAAACCATTTTTATCCGATGATAAAATATACCTTTATAATTAAGTGTCAATTTAAGTGTAGTTATGAAACATTTGATTGGAAACCTGTTGTAAAAACTACACAAGTTACTAATGTTTATGATATGAGGGTTGATTTTCCGAGCAAGGAGGAGGCTATGAATTATATTACCGAAAACAAGGCCTCTATTCAATCCGATATTGCAGGAGCTGCATTCAAGACTTTTTTCAAGGACGTTAAAAATCTTATTGATGAGCGTTTTTTGTCTAGTAATGGCAGCGAATATATTCCTATAAACTACCTTTTAGCGGAAAAATGTCCTTACAAAACGGCGATGAAAGAAATCCGCGAAGGTATTAAAGTCGATATGGAGGCTATCAAAAACGATGAATCCGTTTTGGAAACTTCGCCTAACATCGAAAGATGGATAGAGCGTTTTCAGATGATTGCAGCCGACCTTGACACCGGCAAACCTGATCAGAAAAAAGCGAAAGAGGCTATGATTAAAAATCTTGCGTATTTGTATTATGTTTTGGACGATACCGAGACCGCTCTCAAATATGCGCAGATTCTCAAAGATACTTTTAATTCGGGCGATGCGCCGAGAATTATCAGAAATATCCGTCAGTTGCAGAATAATATGGAAAAATTTCATAAAACGTCAAGACATTATTAACAAAAAAATTACGTTTTTTCGTTTGTAATTGAAAAAATTAACATATATTTGCAACTTAAAATTATTAAAAGTTTTTGTAACGTATATGAAAGTTTTAAAATTTGGAGGAACATCGGTTTCCTCAGTAGAAACGGTTAGAAATATCAGTGAGATTCTTAAAAAATCTTCTGAAAACCAGATAGTTGTATGCTCAGCACTCAGCAAGGTTACTAATATGCTTGAAGAGGCGGCAAAAAAGGCTGCCGACGGTGATGTTTCGTACAAAGAGGTTTGCGCTCAAATCGAAAAACGCCATTACGATTTTATTGACGAACTCATTCAAAAAGAGCAGCAGGGTGATTTGAAACAGACAATTCACAACCATATCGCAAGTCTTGAAAAAGTTTTGGAGGCAGTTTACTTTTTGAACGAACTTTCTCAACGGGCTTATTATATAATCGTAAGTTTCGGAGAGAAAATGTCTAACGCAATTATTTTCAGGTATTTAACAATTCATAACGGTAGCGTTAACTATTTGGATTCGTCGCAGATTATCATAACGAGAACTGTTAACGGCAAAGAAGACGTTAACCGCTCGGTTACGAACAAAAATATTTTGGAAAACTGGAACAAGGATTACAAAATCACCGTTGCTCCGGGTTTTATCTCAAAAAGCGAGAAAGGTTATGCCACCACTCTTGGTAGAGGCGGAAGTGATTATACGGCAGCGATTTATGCGGCTGCTTTGGACGCTTCAATTCTTGAAATTTGGACTGATGTCAGCGGAATCTACACCGCAGACCCGAGAAAGGTAAAAGACGCTCAACCTCTTGAAAAAATGTCTTATAAAGAGGCTCTTGAACTCTCTAACCTTGGTGCAAAGGTTATTTACGCGCCGACCGTTCAGCCTGTTTTGGAGAAAAACATTCCGATGGTTATCCTCAACACTTTCCGTCCTGACGACAAAGGTACGCTTGTTACCGTGGAAACAGATTCGTCAAAACCGATAAAATCTTTTTCTACGATGGACAATATCGCAATGTTGACTTTTACGGGGACGGGACTTGTAGGAAATAGTGGAATCGCCGGAAGACTTTTCAATGCTTTGAAAGACGTTAATGTGATAATTATTTCGCAGGCTTGTTCAGAAATGTCTATCAGCGTGGTTATCAGTGCGGCAGATGCTCAAAAAGCCGTTAACGCAATCAACGAGGAATTTGACTTTGAAATTCGTAAAAACTACATAAAACCGATAACTGCCGAGACTGGCTATTCTATTCTCGCAATGGTAGGCGAGGGTATGAAAAACGCCGCTGGAATGACCGGAAAGGCGTTTACGGCTTTGGGCGAAAACAATATCAACATTCACCTTATCGCTCAGGGAAGTTCGGAACTCAATGTGTCAATCGTCATAAAAACCGAGGACTCTTCTAAGGCGTTGAATTGTCTGCATGAAGCGTTTTTTTAGGACTTTCAATTTGAAAAACATAAGAAAATGAAATATATAAGCACGAGGGATAAAAACTTGAAAGTTTCGTTTGAACAGGCTGTCAAACAGGGACTTGCGCCTATGAGAGGTTTGTTTATGCCCGAAAATTACATAAAACTGCCCGCAGAATTTTGGGCTAATCTTTTCGATATGTCTTTGCCTGAAATCGGTTATTATGTCGGAAAGGAATATGTCGGAGACGAAATTCCGGACGAAGATTTCAAGAAACTTTGTTCTGAGGTCTTGAATTTTGACATTCCGCTTGTAAGGGTGAAGGACAAAATTTATAGTCTTGAACTTTTTCACGGTCCGACTTGCGCATTTAAAGATGTCGGAGCGCGATTTATGGCAAGATGTTTGGGGTATTTTTCTCAGAGGAAAAACGAGAAGACCGTGATTTTGGTCGCAACTTCCGGCGATACGGGAAGCGCGGTTGCTAACGGTTTTCTTAACGTTCCGGGCGTTGACGTGATTATCCTTTATCCGAGCGGAAAAGTGAGTGAAATTCAAGAAAAACAACTCACTACTAACGGCGGAAATATCACAGCATTAGAAGTTAACGGTGTTTTTGACGATTGTCAGGCTTTGGTGAAAACGGCTTTTGCAAATTTTGACACCAAAGGAAAATTTAAATTGACTTCGGCAAATTCAATTAATATTGCAAGGCTGATTCCTCAGTCGTTTTACTACTATTATGCGGTAAAACAAGTAAAAAGTTACGATTCGGTGATTTGTGTGCCGAGTGGAAATTTCGGAAATATAACGGGCGGAATTTTGGCTTTGAAATCGGGACTTCCCGTAAAGCATTTTGTGGCGGCAACAAATGCAAACGATACCGTTCCGCAATATTTGCAGTCGGGAGTTTATACCCCGAAACCATCGGTTCAGACGATTTCTAATGCGATGGACGTAGGCGACCCGAGCAATTTTGAAAGGCTTGATATGATATTCTCTCATTCCTCAAAAGAGTTTGGCGCGACAATTTCGTCTTATAGTTTTTCGGACGAACAGACGAAAAAGAAAATGAGTGTCATATATCAAGAATACGGTTATATGCTTGACCCGCACGGCGCGGTTGGAATGTTAGGAATTGAAAAATATTTGAGGGATAATACTTCCGATGCTCCGGGTATTTTTCTTGAAACGGCTCATCCGGCTAAGTTTCTTGACGTTGTAAAAAGCGCGGTAAATACTGAACCTATTTTGCCTGAGGCTTTGAAAAAATGTCTCGATAAGCCGAAGACCTCTATAAAAATGGAAAACGACTACAAAGAACTTGAAAAAATTCTTGCAGAGCGTTATCTATAAAAAAAATTATTAAAATAAACGTTTGAATTTCAGGATTTTGTTTCGGTTGAAAAAAAATAATGAAGCAAAATCGAAACAAAATCCTTGAAATTACGTTTAATATAAATGACGGGAAATTGTTTTTCTAATTACTTATAAAAAAGTTGAAAGATGTCAGTTGAAAGCGTAATGTTTAGCGGACATATAGCATACGATCTCTATGAGCACACTTCGCCTGAGGGTTTGGAGTATACTTATAGGGGAAATGTGAATTCTGACGTGGTTGAGAATATTCTTTCGCTCGCCGAGACTAATTTCGGGGATATGAAAGAAAAACTTATGGTTAGAAAAAAGGTCTATTTTATAATGGTTGAAAGTCTTCAAAACATAACCCGTCATCAGGACCTTGAAGGAACAACTGGAGGGGAGAATTTCGACCAATATGGGCTTTTTATCATAAGGCGCGGGCGTTACGGTTATTATATCACTTCCGCAAACCTTGTCAAAAACGAGCATTGCGAAAAACTTAAAGAAAAACTTGACATTGTAAATTCTAAGGATTCTGACGAGTTGAAAAATTATTCGCGTCAAATTCTCGCTAACGGTGAATATTCGCAAAAAGGCGGTGCAGGTCTCGGTCTTATAGAAATTGCGCGGAAAGCAGGTAGCAAAATTAAATACGGTTTTGTGCCGACAGAATGTGGCTATTCGCGTTTTTATCAGCATATTGATGTGCTTTTCAACAAGAAAGACGTTGATAAACCCGAAGTTAAGGCTGAGGTTCAGAAATATTCTCTTGACAAGTTGATTGCCTTTCATATAGGTCTTCAAAAAAATAGAATTTTCTTACATTATAGCGGTATTTTAAATCAGGAAAATCTTATTAATTTGCTAAGTATTCTTTCGCGGCAGATTAATGTTTCAAAAGGGCTTAGGACAAAGGTATATTGCGTGATGATAGAACTTTTGCAGAATATTCTCGCACATGCTGATAAGCCGGTAAAAACGCGGGACGTTCAGGGCTGTTTTGGAATGTTTTTTATACGTCAGACACCTGAGCATTTGATTCTTTCGGCGGCTAACCATATCCTTACTTCTAAAATTCCTGAAACTCAAAAACTTATTGATTCTCTCAACGAAACCGATAGGGAAGAAAGGTCAAGACTTTTGACGTTGCCCGATTCCAAAGGTAGCGGTTTGATTGCGATTATCAACCGCAGTAAGCATAAAATTCAATATGATTATACCAAACTTAATGATGAGTATTCTTTATTTTCGATGACTATTCTTTTGGATAAAGATGTTAAGAAAGATACGAATATGTAAGTCAGTGAGTTAGTAGAAATCTAAGAAAAAAATGTAAAAAAATTTTGCAGATTAAAAAAAAACTTCTTACCTTTGCAGCGGTTTTTTTAAGGAGGCCTCGTAGCTCAACTGAATAGAGCATTTGACTACGGATCAAAAGGTTGTGGGTTTGAATCCCGCCGAGGTCACATTTTTCAGGCTTAGAAAGATTATTAATTAAGTTAAGGTTAGGCCTCGTAGCTCAACTGAATAGAGCATTTGACTACGGATCAAAAGGTTGTGGGTTTGAATCCCGCCGAGGTCACAAAAATAATTAATTTTTCATGGGTTGATGGCTGTTGTGAGACAGCCTTTTTTTGTATATTATGGAGCGTAAAAGTATAATAAAAACTGGTGTTCTGACAATTCTCGCCCTTGTGCTTTTGGTCTGGGGGCTTTCGTTTCTCAAAGGCGAAAACCTTTTTAAAACCGAAAACGAATTTGTTGCCGTATATGACAGATTAGATAACCTTGCCCAAAGCAATCCCGTACTATTGAGTGGGTATCGTATCGGCTCTGTCAAAAGTATTGATTTTAGAGAGGAGAATAACGAGTTGAAAATTTATGTCCGATTTAAGGTTAACGAAGAATTTCGCTTGCCGAAAGGTACGGTGATGAAAATCGTCAGTGTTGACATTATGGGCACAAAAGGCATTGATGTTATCCGCCCGAAAAATTTTAGCGGTTATCACGAAAACGGCGATACGCTTATAGGAATGACCGAAGGCGGAATTGTTGATCAACTTTTGGAACTGATTATGCCTATGAAAAACGATTTGGTAGGAATGTTGATGACAACGGATTCTGTTATGCACTCGGTTAACAGACTTCTTAATCAAGAAAATATCAATTATTTGGAGGCGGGTTTGAGAGACCTTCAAAAAATTGCCGGAAATTTGTCTGGAAAAATGACGCTTGTAGATTCTATGCTTGTCAATTTTACAAAACTCAGCCGCACGATGGGAAAAAACAGCGGAAACATCGACCGCGCAATTCAGAATTTTGCGTCATTGAGCGACACGCTCTCCGCTTTGGAACTTTCAAAAACGCTCGCCGAGGCAAGGACGACTTTGCAAAATGTCAACACTCTGCTAAATACGGTTAACTCTCCCGATGGAACTGTTCAGAAGTTTTTAACGAGCGATACGGTTTATAACAATATCGAAACGCTGACAACAAAACTTAATATTTTGATTGACGATTTTGAAAAGCATCCGAAAAAATACATTAATCTTGCAATTTTCGGCGGTAAAGAAAAAAATAAATAAAAAAAAACAAGGCGGTCATTTATAATGACAGCCTTGTTAAAAAAAAACTAACCAACCTAACCTAACTAATTTATTGTCAGTTAATATAAACCAATTAACGTGCCAAAATTTTAAAAAAATATGAAAATTCTTCTTCATGCTTGTTGTGCGCCGTGTAGTGCGCCTATTTTGGAAAAACTTATGAATGACGGCATTAAACCGGCGATTTTTTATTATAATCCTAATATTTTTCCACAGGAGGAATATGAAATTCGCCGCGCTGAATGTGAAAAATATTCCAAAAAACTCGGCATTGAAATGATTGAAGGCGGATATAACCATGATGAATGGCTGAAAGAAATTTCAGGTCTTGAAAACGAACCTGAAAGGGGAGGGCGTTGTTTGAAATGTTTTAAAATGCGCCTGAAAAAGACCGCTCAGACAGCCGCAGAACGCGGTTTTGACACTATTGCTTCAACGCTTTCTTCTTCGCGGTGGAAACGTCTCGACCAAATTGACGAGGCTGGAGAGTTTGCCGTCAGCGGTCTTGAAAACGTGAGTTATTTGGCCAAAAACTGGCGAAAAGGCGGTCTTCAACAGCGCAGAAACCAACTGCTTAAAGAAAACGGTTTTTATAATCAGTTGTATTGCGGTTGCGAGTTTTCGATGCGGTGAATCATCTCCAACGCAAAATTAATTTTCTTTTCCATCGGCAGTTGTGCGTCAATCCATAAAATTCGTATACCGAGACGCTCCATACGGCGAAACCATGTCATTTGCCGTTTTGCAAATTGGCATATAGCAATGTAGAGTTGTTCAAACATTTCTTCGTA
Source organism: Bacteroidales bacterium (assembly GCA_016287995.1). Classification (GTDB taxonomy): domain Bacteria; phylum Bacteroidota; class Bacteroidia; order Bacteroidales; family UBA3824; genus UBA3824. The sequence goes on along the minus strand of JAEEXW010000047.1, from coordinate 1,447 downwards.
TGTTATTTTTCCGACGGCATAGAGCGTAACATACTTATATTCAAGACCATAGTAAATCAAATCTTCCTCTTTGACACCGTTTTTCATAAGGGTTAGCATTTCGTCTGCCATGCCGTTTTTGAGGCGTTCTTCAAGACGGATTTTTATTTTTTCGCGTTCGATTTCGCGCGGATTTTTTATCCCGAAAATTATGCTGTCGATTTTAGGGTAGGAGGGGACTACTTTCGGATTTTCAAGGATAAAAGTCTCTATTTCGATGCCGCGGATTGCGCGTTTTTTGGTGTCGGTGTCAGTGTCGTTGTGAAGGGTTTTCATCTTCGCAAGCATTTCTTTCAACTCTTCCAACGAATATTTTTCCAATTTTTGGCGCAGTGAGGGATTTGCCGGAACGTCAACCAACTGGTAATTTCTTATGACCGATTCCAAATAAAGCCCCGTTCCGCCGCATAGAATCGGAATTGTAGAAATGTTTTTGAATGCCTCAAAAAAGTCTTTTTGATAGCGGAAAACGTTGTATTTTTCGCCGGCGCCAAGTATGTCAATCAGATGATACGGAATTTGTTTTCCGTTGACAGAATAATCGTCCAAATCCTTGCCCGTACCTAAGTCCATGCCCCGGTAAACCTGCCGTGAATCCGCACTGATAATTTCAGTGTCAAGTGCGTAAGCAAGGTTTGCCGCAAAACTCGTTTTGCCCGATGCCGTCGGTCCTAAAACCGTGATTAAATTCATAATTCTTTTATCATTTTTATCTTGACAAATGTACTGTTTTTTTGTCTAAGCCCAAAGTTTTTTTGCGTTTTTTTTCGGTTTTAAGATGATAACTAAAAAAAATAGTTAAAAAACTAAAAAAAATAGTTGTTATTCAAATTTTTTTATTTATCTTTGCAGCGTTAATTAAAATTGATGTCAAGATGGAAAAACTTACGAAAAAGGAAGAAGAACTGATGAATATTTTTTGGGACAACGGAGCGATGTTTGTAAAGGACATTTTGGAACTTTTGCCCGAACCCAAACCGCATTTCAACACCGTCTCAACGATGGTCAGGGCACTTGAAGCAAAAGGCTTTGTCTCGCACAAGGCTTACGGAAACTCTTATCAGTATTTTCCCGCCGTAGACCGCAGCGGTTTCGGCCGCAAGTCGCTGAAAAACATCATAAAAGAGTATTTCGGAAACTCATACAAAAACGCTGTTTCCGCGCTTGTGGACGACGGGGAACTTTCAGCGGAAGAAATTAAGGATTTGTTGAAACAGGTTGAAAACTCTTGAAAATTATGGAACTGAACTATTGGATTCGCACTGCGCTTGCTATGGCGGCTATGTACTTGACTTTCAAAGTGTTTATGAGCCGCGAAAATTTTCATGCGCTTAACAGGACAACGATTTTGTTATCGGTTGCAGCCTCGTTTGTTTTGCCGCTTTTGAAGTTGCCGGCTTTTATCACC
>JAEEXW010000474.1 GCA_016287995.1 Bacteroidales bacterium | reverse complement strand
CTTGGCGTTAAATACAAACTTGTTTTGTGCATAAAGCGTTGATAACGAACCGCTTAACAGTAAACTTAATATTATCCTTTTCATTTTGATAACGTTATTAAAAAAATTTTTGCAAAGTTACGCAGATTTTTAGAGAAAAAAAATAAAAACTGCCAAATTGTCAGTAAAAAATATATTGGCAATATATTTGAATTATATATCTTTGCAACCACAAAAAAATAAAGGTATGTCAAAAAAGAATAAGAAAAAACACTTTGATTATAAGAAAGTTAAAAAACAAAATACTGAGATGGAACAAAAAACAGAACAACAAAATCCCGTAGAGGAGACCTTGGAAAAGGACAATTTGTCAGAAAATGACAGTCAAAATGTCAGCGAAGAACAAACTGACACGACAGAAAGCGCAGAGACTGACAAAACGTCAGAAGAAACAACTGACAATCAGGAGGCTCAACAACCGGCAGAAGATTTTGAGACAAAATACAACGAGTTGAACGACAGATATTTGCGCCTGATGGCAGAGTTTGACAACTACCGCAAACGCACGTTGAAGGAAAAAATGGAACTCACCAAAACCGGCGGTGAAGACGTCTTGAAAGGAATTTTACCCGTTGTTGACAATATGGAAAGGGCTATCAAATCGCTTGAAACCGCAAAAGACTTGGAAGCAGTTAAAGAAGGCATTGACTTAATCTACAAAAAATTTCAGGAATTTTTGACGGCTAAGGGCTTGAAAGAGATTGAGGCTCAGGGTCTTGAACTTGATACCGACAAACACGAGGCGGTAACAAAATTCCCCGCTCCGAGCGAAGATTTGAAAGGCAAAATCATTGACGTTATCGAAAAAGGCTACACCTTGAACGACAAAGTCATACGTTATGCAAAAGTGGTTATAGGCGAGTAATTTTTAGGACATCATGGCAGAAAAGAGAGATTATTATGAAGTGCTCGGTATTCAGAAGGGTGCTTCAAAAGACGAAATAAAAAAAGCCTACCGCAAAATGGCTATGAAATATCACCCCGACAGAAATCCGGGTGATAAAGAGGCGGAAGAAAAATTCAAAGAGGCTGCCGAGGCTTACGAAGTCCTCAGCGACGACCAAAAACGCGCCCGTTACGACCAGTTCGGACATGCCGGAATGCAGGGCGGCGCAGGAGGCGGCGGTTTCAACATGGACATTGAGGATATTTTTTCGAACTTCGGCGATATTTTCGGCGGATTCGGTTTCGGCGGCGGATTTTCGCGCTCCTCAGGCGGCTCGTCAAGGCGTGGCAACAAAGGCACAAACCCCAGGGTAAAAGTAAAACTCACCTTAAAAGAAATTGCCGAAGGCGCAGAAAAGAAAATCAAAGTAAAAAAATACTGCGCGTGTCAGGCTTGTTCAGGAACGGGCGCACAAGGCGGCAAAGGTGGCACAGAAACTTGTCCGACCTGCCACGGTTCGGGAATGATAACGCAAGTACGTCAGACAATGCTCGGACAAATGCGCTCCACTTCGCCGTGTCCCAACTGCGGCGGAACAGGTACGGTTATCAAAAACAAATGTACGAGTTGCGGCGGAACGGGTATCGTTCAGGGCGAGGAAGTGATAACAATCAACATTCCCGCCGGCGTAACGGACGGAATGTCAATGACAGTTCAGGGCAAAGGCAACGCAGCAAGAAACGGCGGAATCAACGGCGACCTTTTGGTTGTTTTTGAGGAAGAACCGGATCCGTTGTTGACACGCGAAGACAACAATCTTGTATATAAACTTAACATCAGCGTTCCCGACGCAATACTCGGCACAACGGCTGAAATTCCTACGATAAGCGGCAAAGTAAAATTCAAGATAGAACCCGGAACGCAGCCTGGCAGCATTTTAAGGTTAAAAGGCAAAGGTCTGCCGACATACGGTGAATACGGAAAAGGAGATTTGCTTGTTTTCGTGAATGTTTGGATTCCGAATCCGAAAAATCTTTCACGCTCGGAAGTCAAAGAAATCGAAGAACTTCAAAAATCGGAAAGTTTCGGTGCAAAAACCACCGATAACACTTCTAAAAGTTCAGGCTCTATTTTCGACAGATTGTTTGGAAAAGACTAAAAAGAAGCGGTCTAAAATTTAAAAAAAAATTCCCTGTTTTTGCATTTCACAGCACACGACAGGGAATTTTTTTTATGGTACAACAATATTTGTCGAATTATTGTAAAGTTTTTATTTCGTCGGGAGAAAGACCAGTTACAGCAGCGATATAATTAATATCGTCGCCGTGCTGTTTCATTGTAC
>JAEEXW010000046.1 GCA_016287995.1 Bacteroidales bacterium | reverse complement strand
GTAATATAAATATCTTCCTGAGTTTTAGGCAATAACGGATTATTTGCTGTCTGCGGAACTTCAATGGTGTAGACGAGCGTGTTGCCGCTTGCGGAGAGAGAAGGAAAATAATCGTTATAGATTGTATTGACATTAATGCCGAGATTTTTTGGTTTTATGTCCACGGGATTTTCCAAAGCTCGAATTCTAAATTCAGCGATTTCAATATTTTTTACGGCATTGTCCCTATACTTTTGGGATAGTCTCTCCAACGACAAAAGCTGTTTGTAATATTCAACTGCCTTGCGGTAATCGGGCAGTTCAAAATAAGCATCGCCGAGGCCTGAGACAATCATCTCATCGTTTGGTCTTAATTTCAAAGCATAATTAAGACATTCAATTTCTCTTTGGAACTCTTTTCGATCAGCGGCGATTTCCGCCTTCAAAAGATAAGGCATATCAAATTGATTGTCAAGTTTTAACGCTTTATCGCAAAGCATTTCCGCCTCAGAATACTGCATCGCGGAGTACTTACTCAAAGCCTCTTCAAACAATGCCTGCGCCTTTTTGTTTTTGCTCTGAGCAGCAACTGTCAAAGCACAAAAAAAAGTCAATACGACCAACAACAAAACTTTTCTCATATTCTCTGTTCTATAAAAAGTAAAAAAGCCGGAAAGATAATCGGTCTTTTCCGGCTTTTTTGAAATATTCAATGAAAAAACTATTCTGCCTTTTTCTCCTCTGCTGCGGGTGCGGCAGCATTTTCTGCCGTTGCAGTTGTTTTTTTCTTTCTTGAACGGCGTGTTGACTTTGCAGCCTGTTTTGCGCCGCCTTTGCCCTGTGAATAGGTCTCGTTGAAATCTACGAGTTCGATAAGGCAGGTTTTAGCGTTGTCGCCCAAACGGAAACCCGTTTTGAGGATTCTGGTATAACCACCCTGACGGTCGTAAATTTTCGGAGTAACGTCTTCGTAAAGAGCCTTTACCGCTTTTTTATCTCTCAATTTTGAGAAGATAAAACGGTGGTTAGCCATACGTTTCACCTTGAAAGCAGTTTTTTCTTCCTCGGTTTTGGCATTTGATTCAGCGCAAGCGATTTCCACTTTCGAGGCTGTAAGGATAGGCTCAACGAAAGTACGGAGTTCCTTAGCCTTAGCCACGGTAGTGTTGATTCTCTTAGCGAAAATCAACGAAACGGCCATATTCGTAAGCATAGATTTCCTATGACCGTATTTTCTGCCTAAATGGTTGATTTTATCTCTATGTCTCATCGTTTTATAATTTTTTGAGCATCACTGCTCTTAACTGTTAATCTTTATCAAGTTTGTACTTTGAAATATCCATACCGAAACTCAAATCGAGATTTGCGAGCAAATCATCAAGTTCGGTAAGTGATTTTTTACCGAAATTACGGAACTTCAATAAGTCGTTCTTGTTGAAAACGACAAGTTCAGCGAGGGTTTCAACATCGGCGGCTTTCAAACAGTTGAGAGCACGTACTGAAAGGTCGAGGTCTACGAGTTTGGTCTTCAAGAGTTGGCGCATGTGGAGAATTTGTTCGTCAAATTCTTCGCCGCCTGCCTGCTCGGTAGAATCAATCGTAATCTTCTCGTCGGAGAACAGCATAAAATGATGAATCAGGATTTTTGCTGCCTCTTTCAAGGCTTCTTTCGGCTGAATCGAACCGTCAGTGAGAACCTCAATGATCAACTTTTCGTAGTCGGTCTTCTGTTCCACCCTGTAATTCTCGGTAACGTACTTAACGTTTTTTATCGGGGTATAGATGGAATCGACTGCAATGACACCGATTTCGCTGTCGGCAATTTTGTTTTCATCAGCGGGAACGTATCCTCTGCCCTTGTTGATGGTAATTTCCATCGTAAGTTTTTTGGAAGAGTCGATATTGCAGATAAGCTGACCCGGATTCAAGACCTTGAAATTGGTCAGGAATTTTTCGATGTCGCCTGCTCTGAACTGCTCCTGATTGCTGATGGTGATAACCGCCTTTTCAAAATTCTGCCCGTCAACGATCTGTTTGAAACGTATCTTTTTGATATTCAGAATTATTTCGGTTACATCCTCTATAACGCCCGGAATTGTAGAAAATTCGTGGTCAACACCCTCAATACGGATAGAGGTTATGGCAAATCCTTCCAATGAAGAAAGAAGAATACGCCTTAACGCATTGCCGATTGTTATGCCGAAACCGGGTTCGAGAGGACGGAACTCAAACTTGCCGAAAGTATCGTCCGACTCCAACATTACCACCTTGTCGGGCTTTTGAAAAGCTAATATTGCCATTTGAATTATTTAATTTTATTTTTCCGGTAAAAACAAACGGTAAGGACACAAAGAGTAAAAATACCCGAAGTGTCCGCCGCCATAAAATATTATTTAGAATAAAGTTCGACTATGAGTTGCTCCTTAATGTTCTCGGGAACATCTTCTCTTGCAGGAACATTCATAAATTTACCAGCCATTTGGCTGCCGTCCCATTCCAACCAGCTGAAACGCGAACGGTTTGCGCCCTGAACCGAATTTACGATTACCTCCAAAGCCTTAGACTTTTCTCTTACGCCAACAATATCGCCGGCTTTTACGTGGTAAGACGGAATACCGCAAACTTTACCGTTTACGACAATGTGTCTGTGAGACACCAACTGTCTTGCCGCCGGTCTCGTAGGAGCGATTCCGAGTCTGTATACAACATTGTCAAGACGGCTTTCAAGGAGTTGAATCAAAACCTCACCCGTAACGCCGTTAGACCTTGAAGCCTTTTCAAAAAGGTTCGAGAACTGACGTTCAAGAAGTCCATAGGTATATTTTGCTTTTTGTTTTTCCTTCAACTGTGTGCCGTACTCCGACATTTTTTTACGCTTCTTCTCCAAGCCGTGCTGTCCCGGAGGATAGCCTTTTCTGTCCAAATATTTATCGGTGCCGTAGATAGGCTCGCCGAATTTTCTTGCGATTTTTGATTTAGGACCTGTATATCTTGCCATTTTTTTGAAAATTTTTAATCGTTAAAACAAATTAAACTCTTCTTCTCTTGGCGGGTCTGCAACCGTTGTGAGGTAAAGGAGTTACATCGATAATTTCAACTACTTCAACGCCGGCGGTGTGAATGGAACGGATAGCCGCTTCACGTCCCGAACCCGGACCTTTGACGTATACTTTAACTTTTCTGAGTCCCAAATCGAAAGCGGTCTTTGCGCATTCCGTTGCCGCCATTTGCGCTGCATAGGGAGTGTTCTTTTTAGAACCTTTGAAGCCCATCTTGCCTGCCGAAGCCCAAGAAATCACTTCCCCCGAAGCGTTGGTCAAAGAGATGATAATGTTGTTGAAAGACGAGTGGATGTGCGCTTGTCCGTTTGCCTCTACTTTAACAACTCTCTTTCTCGTTACTTTGCTTTTTTGTGCCATTTTCTAAATTTTACTTAGTAGCTTTCTTTTTGTTTGCTATGGTCTTTTTCTTACCCTTACGCGTACGTGCGTTGTTTTTGGTCTTCTGACCTCTTACGGGAAGTCCGTTTCTGTGGCGGATACCTCTGTAACATCCGATGTCCATAAGACGTTTGATGTTCATAGCCACTTCGGAACGCAATTCGCCTTCTACCTTGAAGTTGTCATTGATAATCTGACGGATTTTGGCGATTTGGTCGTCGTTCCAATCCTGAACTTTAATATCCCTGTCAATACCGGCTTCTGAGAGGATCTGGTTAGCCCTCGGACGGCCGATACCGAAAATATAGGTAAGACCGATTTCACCGCGTTTGTTTTTGGGTAAATCTACACCAACAATTCTTGCCATTGTTTTATACTTTTATTACCAAATTACTGATTTTGCGACCGCAAAAATAATAAAAAATTTGCAATCACAAAACAACTTTTTTAAAAATTAACCTTGACGTTGCTTAAATTTAGGATTAGATTTACAAATGATATAAACCCTGCCTTTTCTTCTAACAACTTTGCAATCAGCCGAGCGTTTTTTAACTGATGTTCTGACTCTCATTTTATTTTACTTTTTTGTGTGTTAAATTTTATTTATACCTGAAAGATATTCGCCCCTTTGTCAAGTCGTAAGGGGACATTTCCACCCTGACCTTGTCTCCGGGCAATATTCTGATGTAATGCTGGCGCATTTTACCCGAAATATGGGCGATAATCTGATGCCCGTTATCGAGTTCCACCCTGAACATCGCGTTAGACAACGCCTCAGTGATTTTACCGTCTTTTTCTATTGAAGCCTGTTTTGACATTCTTAAAAATTTTATGCCGCAAAATTAAAACATTTATAATCAAATTGCAAAACTTATAAGAATTTTTTTTCAAACTTTTTTAAAACAGATTATTTTTCCGCCCCCGGAACCTCCGGTGAGCGGAAAAACATCTTTCATGACTAATATCTTTCTGTATAAACTTTGCAAATTAACATTTTTGCCGTAAACTTTTTTTACAAAGCAGCCGCCTGTCCGCCCGTTCTTCCTTTGATTCTTCCGGTCTTCATCAAACCGTCATAATGTCTCATCAAAAGATGGGATTCAATCTGCTGCAAAGTATCAAGTATTACACCGACCATAATCAACAAAGACGTTCCGCCGTAGAACTGTGCGAACTGGTTGTTGACATGGCAAAGTATTGCAAATACGGGCAGAATAGCAATCAATGCAAGGAAAATCGAACCGGGCAATGTGATTCTTGACATGATTTCATCCAAGAACTCAACAGTTTTTTTGCCGGGTTTGACACCGGGAATGTATCCGCCCCTTTTCTTCATATCTTCCGCCATCTGTTGCGGGCTGAAAGTAATCGCCGTATAGAAATACGTGAAAACAATTACCAGCAAAGCGAAAGTAAAGTTGTACCAAAAACCGGTAAAATCGGCAAAAGCCGAAGCGATACCAGAGGTAACCTCAGAGTTGAAATGGGTAAACATAAGAGGAATAAACATCAATGCCTGGGCAAAAATGATAGGCATTACGCCGGCGGCATTCACCTTCAAAGGAATATACTGCCTTACACCGCCGTATTGTTTATTACCGATGATTCTCTTTGCGTATTGTACGGGAATCTTACGTGTTCCCTGCACAAGAAGAATGGAAACGACGAAGACCATAAGCAGTGCCACAAGTTCCACAATCAGTGCTATCGCACCGCCTCCGGCAGTCTCGCCGAATTTGGAAGCGACCTCAGCACCGAGTGCAAACGGAAACCTTGCGATGATACCGATCATAATCAACAACGAAATACCGTTTCCGATACCTTTATCCGTGATACGTTCACCCAGCCACATAATAAACATGGTACCCGCCGTCAGAATTACAACCGAGGGAAAGGTAAATCCCCAAAAACCGCCCGCCAAAAATGCGGAGTCAGGAAGCTGGTAGTGGAGGTTAATCAAATAACTCGGAGCCTGGACAATCAACACAGCCACCGTCAAAAGACGGATAATACGGTTGATTTTTCTCCTTCCGCTCTCACCTTCCCTTTGAAGTCTCTGGAAATACGGCACTGCCATTCCGAGAAGCTGCACGATAATCGAAGCCGTAATGTAGGGCATGATACCGAGTGCAAAAATCGAGGCATTGGCAAACGCGCCGCCGGAAAACATATTGAGAAGAGACATAATTCCGTCCTTGGTCTGCTCCGAAAGGTTTTGCAATTGGTTAGGGTCAATGCCGGGAAGCACGATGTGCGCCCCGACCCTGTAAACCAACACCAAAGCCAGCGTAGCCAGAATTCTGTTACGGAGGTCTTCGATTCTCCAAATGTTTTTAAGTGTCTGAATAAAGTTTTTCATCAAATTTTCTATTACAACGTATTAACAGTTCCGTTCAAAGCCTCAATAGCGGCTTTTGCCGACTTTGAGAAAGCGTTAGCGGTAACATTCAGTTTTTTGGTGAGTTTACCGTTGCCCAACACTTTAACGATGTCGTTTTTGGAAATCAAACCCGCTTTCTGGAAAACTTCCAAATTAATGTCGGTAACATTAAGTTTGTTGGAAATCTCTTCCAAATCGGAAATATTGACAATCCTGTATTCAACTCTATTAACGTTGTTGAACCCGAATTTAGGAACGCGTCTTTGAAGGGGCATCTGACCACCTTCAAAACCTACCTTGTGGGAATAACCCGAGCGGGATTTAGCACCTTTGTGACCGCGGGTCGAAGTGCCGCCCCAACCCGAACCCTGACCTCTTCCCAAACGTTTTTTGGTATGTGTCGAACCTTTTGCGGGTCTTAATTGTGACAAGTCCATTTTTGTTTAATAATATTATTCGTTAATATTTTCAATTTTCAAAAGGTGTCTTACTTTGATGACTTTGCCCATGTTGCAGGGATTGTCTTCAAGAACGACACTTTGTCCGATTTTTCTTAAACCCAAAGATTCAAGAGTTGCCTTTTGATCTTTCGGCCAGCCGATTTTGCTGCGGACCTGAGTTACTTTTATCTTCATCTTATTCCTTAGATTAACCGTTAAACACAGTGTTCACATCAACGCCTCTGTATTGCGAAACGGTTTGAGCGTCCCTCAACATTGAAAGTGCTTTGAACGTCGCTTTTACGAGGTTGTGGGGGTTAGAAGAACCTTTTGATTTTGCAAGAACGTCTTTAATTCCGACGCTTTCCAAAACGGCGCGCATAGCACCACCCGCCTTAACACCGGTACCGCTTGAAGCAGGTTTCAACAAAATGTCGGCACCGCCAAATTTTGCGATTTGTGCATGGGGGATAGTTCCTTTATAAACGGGAACTTTTATAAGGTTTTTCTTGGCATCTTCAACACCTTTTGAAACGGCGGTAGCCACTTCGTTTGCTTTTCCCAAACCGTAACCTACGATACCGTTTTCATTACCTACGACTACTATGGCGGCGAAAGTAAAAGTACGACCGCCTTTGGTAACCTTTGTTACACGATTTACTTTAACAACTCTTTCCTTCAATTCAGAGTCGTTAGTCCTTACTTTTTTAATGTTTTGTGTTGCCATAATCCGTTAAAAATTTAAACCTCCTTCACGTGCCGCCTCGGCCAAAGATTTTACCCTGCCGTGGTAGAGATAACCGTTTCTGTCAAAAACAACCGTCTCGTAACCAGCAGCCTTAGCTTTTTCGGCAATAGCCTTACCTACCAAAGCAGCCTGCTCAATTTTAGTTACTTTCTTCTCGGAAATTTCCTTAACCCTTGAAGAGGTTGCCACCAATGTTTTACCGCTGACATCGTCAATCAACTGAGCAAAAATGTTTTTGTTGCTTCTAAACACGCAAAGTCTCGGTCTTTCGGGAGTACCAGAAAGTTTTTTGCGGATGCGGTATTTTATTCTCTGTCTTCTTTCTTGCTTAGTTAAAGCCATTTTCTTTACGATTTTTTAATTAGTTAAGCCCGATTACTTGGAAGAAGAAGCCGTCTTACCTGCCTTTCTGCGCAGAACTTCGTCCACAAACTTAATACCTTTGCCTTTGTAAGGTTCGGGAGCGCGGAACGAACGAATTTTTGCCGCAACCTGACCCAAAAGTTGTTTATCACAACTTGTAAGGGTAATAATCGGATTAGAACGTTTTTCTGTTACAACATTAACCTGAACTTCTTTGGGAAGTTCCATAAGGATGTTGTGCGAATAACCTACGGAAATATCGAGCAATTGACCTTGCGAAGTAGCTCTGTAACCTACACCGACCATATCCGGTTTAATTGTAAATCCTTCGCTGACACCTTTTACCATGTTTGCAATCAAAGCCCTATAAAGGCCGTGCAAAGAACGGTGCGCCTTGTCGTCCGTGGGACGGGAAACTTTGAGCTGATTGTTCTCAACTTCCACTTTAATATCAGGATTTACTTTCTGCCTCAATTCACCAAGCTTGCCTTTAACGACCACAGTGTGATTTTTGTCGTCTACGGTTACCTGAACCCCTGCGGGTATCTGAACGGGCAATTTTCCAATTCTTGACATTTTAAAACTTACCTGATTTATTAATAAACGTAACAAATTACTTCACCGCCGACATTTTGAACTCTTGCTTCTTTGTCGGTCATAATGCCTTTCGAGGTTGAAACGATAGCAATACCCAAACCGTTCAACACGCGAGGCAATTCTTTACAACCCTCGTATTTTCTCAAACCCGGAGTTGATACTCTCGTAATTGACTGAATAGCCGAAGCCTTAGTTTGCGGATTGTACTTCAAAGCGATTTTGATGGCTCTGTTTTCGTCGTCAAACTTGTAACTGAGAATATAGCCCTTATCGAAAAGGATTTTAGTAATTTCCTTTTTCATTTTGCTTGCAGGCACCTCAACGACTCTGTGTTTTGCCATCGCCGCGTTTCTGATACGGGTCAGGAAATCTGCAATTGTATCTGTCATTTTTTGTTTTACTTTTTAAATAAAATTACCAACTTGCTTTTCTTACGCCCGGCAACAATCCTTGCGAAGCCATTTCGCGGAACTCCATACGAGAGAGTCCGAACATTCTCATATATCCTTTCGGACGACCTGACAAACGGCTGCGGTTGTGCAGACGAATCGGATTAGAGTTGCGCGGCAACTTCTGAAGTCCTACATAATCGCCGGCCTCTTTAAGTTGTTTCCTTTTCTCGGCGTACTTAGCGATAAGTTTTGCGCGTTTTACTTCGCGCGCTTTCATTGATTCTTTTGCCATTATTTCTGCTTTTTGAACGGTAAACCAAAATTCTGCAATAATTTGTAACCTTCCTCATCGGTTTTAGCCGTGGTAACAAAAGTGATATTCAAACCCTTAATCTTGCTTACTTTATCAATATCAATTTCGGGGAAAATAATCTGCTCTTTGATACCGAGAGTATAGTTTCCTCTTCCGTCGAATTTACCCGAAATACCATTGAAATCGCGGATTCTTGGCAAAGCGATAGCGATTAATCTTTCGAGGAATTCATACATACGGTCATGTCTCAAAGTTACCATAACTCCGATAGGCATTCCTTTTCTCAAATGGAAGTTAGAAATATCCTTTTTAGAAAGTCTTGTAACCGGTTTCTGACCTGTAATTGCCGTAATTTCGGCCAATGAAGTATCAACGATTTTCTTGTCGGCAGTAGCATCTCCGATACCTTGGTTAACAACAATCTTAACCAATTTCGGAGCCTGCATAATGCTTGTATAGCCGAACTCGTTTTTCATAGCGGGAACAATCTCTTCCCTGTACTTTTTCTTTAAAGACGGTACGTATTGCATTTTACTTTATCTCCTTTTTATTTTCAGATTTTTTTGAATAACGTACTAATCTTGCAACTCCGTCGGTTTCCACCAATTTTCTGCCGATACGGGTAGGTTTGCCTGTTTCAGGGCAAATCAACATAAGGTTTGAAAGATGGATTGAAGCCTCTGTCTCAACGAAACCGCCTTCATTTTTTTCAGCAGTAGGTTTCGTGGCTTTCTTCACCATATTGACACCCTCAACGATAGCACGGTTTTTCTTAACGAGAACTTTGAGAACTGTCCCTTTCTTGCCCTTGTGTTCGCCAGAATTGACAATCACCGTGTCTCCTTTTTTAATGTGCAATTTCATTTTTAACCTAAAATTTTTTTAAAAATTACAAAACCTCAGGAGCCAAAGAAACGATTTTCATATAATTGGCGCGCAACTCTCTTGCCACCGGTCCGAAAATACGGGTACCTCTAAGTTCTCCCTGATTGTTTAACAGAACAACGGCATTGTCGTCAAATCTGATGTACGAGCCGTCCTGTCTGCGGATTTCTTTGTTGGTGCGTACGACAACCGCCTTGGATACTGTACCCTTCTTTATATCACCAGAAGGGATTGCGCTCTTAACGGTTACGACCACCTTGTCGCCAACAGAGGCATATCTGCGGCCTGTTCCGCCGAGGACACGGATACAGAGCACTTCTTTTGCGCCGCTGTTGTCAGCTACAGTCATTCTTGATTCTTGCTGTATCATAATAAAATTATTTAGCTTTTTCTACGATTTCAACTAATCTCCAGTTTTTACGTTTGCTCAAAGGACGTGTTTCCATAATTTTTACGGTATCGCCGATGTTGCATTCGTTTTTCTCATCGTGAGCGATGAATTTTTTTGTACGGAGAATAAATTTTCCGTACTTAGGATGTCTCATTTTGCGTCTTACTTCAACAACAATTGATTTTTCCATTTTGTTGCTCACTACCGTCCCGATACGTACCTTTCTGAAGTTTCTTACTACTACCTCTTGATTAACTTCTTCTGCCATTTCCATTAATTTTTAGCGTTACTGATTTGTCTTGCGCGCAATTCCGTTTTCAGGCGTGCAATATATTTTCTCTTGTCACGTATCTGAATCGGAGACTCCAAAGGAGTGATAGCGTGGTTGAGTTTCATCTTGGTATAATCCAAAACTGAGGCACTGAGTTTTTCTTCCAATTCAGCGGTAGTCAAATCTTTTATTTCCTTCTGTTGTACTGACTTTTTCATTATTCAATATTTGTTGCAGGGTTGACATAATCGCGTCTTACGACAAACTTAGTTTTAATCGGAAGTTTCTGAGCCGCCAGTCTGAATGCTTCCTTAGCAATATCAAACGGCACGCCGTCGGCTTCAAACATTATTCTGCCCGGAGTAACGGGGGCAACAAAGTATTCGGGTTGACCTTTACCTTTACCCATACGTACCTCGGCGGGTTTCTTTGTAACGGGCTTGTCAGGGAAGATTCTAATCCAAATCTGACCTTCACGCTGCATCTTACGCGAAATTGCCTGACGTGCCGCTTCTATCTGACGTCCCGTAATCCAGAAATTCTCCAATGCTTTGAGTGCGAAACTGCCGAATGCGATTTCATGCCCTCTTTGAGCAAGACCTCTCATACGGCCTTTCTGCATTTTCCTGAATTTCGTTCTTTTCGGTTGTAACATTTTCTTTACAAATTTTTAAATTTAAGAACTACTTTTGTCTCTTTTGATTATTACTATAATTAGATTTTTTAACAGGCTTGTTGACGCTTACGTTGTTCGAGAGGTCTTTCTTTCCGTAAACCTCACCTTTGCAAATCCATACTTTGATACCAACGCAACCAACTTTTGTGTTAGCTACTGCCAAAGCATAGTCGATGTCGGCTCTGAGAGTGTGCAAAGGAATTCTACCTTCCTTATAAGCCTCAGTTCTTGCCATTTCAGCACCGTTCAAACGACCTGAAATTTGAATCTTGATACCTTCAGCACCCATCTTCATTGCCGATGTGATAGCCATCTTGATTGCACGTCTGTAAGCCACACGGCCTTCCAATTGACGAGCGATACCGTCAGCAACGATTTCTGCATCCAACTCTGGACGTTTAATCTCGAAGATGTTGATTTGAACTTCCTTGTTAGAAATTTTCTTCAACTCTTCCTTCAGTTTATCAACTTCTTGACCACCTTTACCAATAATGATACCTGGACGGGCAGTGTTAATTGTTACTGTGACCAATTTCAATGTACGCTCGATGATAATCTTCGAAATGCTTGCTTTTGCAAGACGAGCGTTCAAATAACGACGGATCTCGTAATCTTCATGTAGTTTTTCTACATAGTTGTCTCCGCCGTACCAGTTAGAATCCCAACCTTTTATAATTCCTAACCTGTTTCCTATTGGATTTACTTTTTGTCCCATGAATTATTTATTTGTTTCTGTTTGAATTGTATCCACTACAACTGTAACGTGGTTTGAACGTTTGCGAATTCTGTGTGCGCGACCTTGTGGGGCCGGTTGAATTCGTTTTAAAGTTTTACCTTCGTCAACGAAGATTTCTTTCACGAACAGAGGATTATCCTCGATACGTTTGCCTTCGTTTTTCTGTTGCCAGTTGTTCACTGCACTCATCACAAGTTTCTCAACTTTGCGAGCAGCTTCTTTGGATGAATAACGCAATATATCCAGTGCGAGATTTACCTCTTTACCTCTAATCATGTCAACAACTAAACGCATTTTGCGAGGAGATGTCGGACAATTACGCAATATAGCGAAAGCCTTACTTTTCTTGGCTGCTTTATACTTTTCTGCTGTTTCCTTTTTTCTATTCATGACTCGCTAATTTACTTTTTATTACCACCATGACCTCGGAAGTTACGTGTAGGAGCGAATTCACCTAATTTGTGTCCCACCATATTTTCCGTTACATAAACTGGAATGAATTTATTTCCATTATGAACCAATACTGTATGACCAACGAAATCTGGCGAAATCATTGAGGCACGCGCCCATGTCTTGATAGAGGTTTTCTTTCCACTTTCATTCATTTGAAGAACCTTTCTCTCCAAGTTGAAATCAATATATGGTCCTTTTTTTAGAGAACGACTCATAGCTTCTTCGTTTTAATTACTTCTTTCTTCTTTCAATGATTAATTTATTTGATGCTTTTTTAGGAGCACGTGTCTTATAACCTCTTGCAGGAAGACCTTTTCTTGAACGAGGAAGACCTCCCGAAGCACGTCCTTCACCACCACCCATTGGGTGATCTACTGGGTTCATAACAACACCTCTGTTTCGTGGACGGCGTCCCAACCATCTTGAACGTCCAGCCTTACCAGATTGTTCCAACGAATGTTCTGGATTTGAAACCGAACCG
>JAEEXW010000045.1 GCA_016287995.1 Bacteroidales bacterium | reverse complement strand
GATGTGTCATTTGGAGAGGTTAAACAGTACTGAGCCTTAACCTCAAAACACAAGCGGCATTATATTTATTCCGACATATTTTTGATATATGGTAACTCCGGCAAGTTTTTGAAACCGTATAACTTAACAGCGTTTTCGCCGAGGAAAGCTGCTTTTTCGTCGTCGGTGAAGGCATTGCTCTTGATCACAAAATCGTACGACATCTTGTATGTAATGGCGCAGATGGTGCGAGGATAGTCGCTGCCCCACATCAGTTTGTCGATGCCCACAAGGTCGGCGGCTTCGCGGATGGCTTTTACGGCTGAGGGGAACGGATAAAACTCGCTGTTGTAGAGCCAAGTAATGCCGCCCGATTCGATATAGACGTTGGCATTGCGGGCAAGAAGGATTTGGTTTTTCCAATTCTTAGTGGTGGCAAGTCCAAAATGTCCTATGGCAATTTTGAGGTTTTTACATTCAGAAATAACTTCCTGAAATTCAGCAATCTGCCTTTCGTTGTCGGCAAGGCACATCGAGAAAATCATCTGTTTTTCTTCCATATATTTCATTGCCGGCAGAAGGTCTTTCATTGGACGGTTGATACGGTGTCCTGGAATTGCAATACCTTTGAAACCACGTGAATACAAGGCTTTTACATCGTTTAAAATGTCGTCGGCAGAAATTTTTTTCTCAGCTTCGGCATTTTCGAGACCAAGGCGCGGCATTCCGCAAACAAAGAAACGGTTGGGATATTTGGCGGCTACCTCTTGCAAGTAATCGTTTTGATAACCGTCGATAACTTCCTGTACCACAACCGCTCCGCCAACCTGTGCATAATCCATATTGGCAAGGAAAATTTCGGCTGTGTTTCTGCCGTCAACCATAAAAGGCGGCAGCATTTGGCGTTCGCCGTCAAAAAACATTGAGCGTCCGCGTGTGGTGGTGTAGAGGTGTTGTCCGTCTACTATGGTATCTTGTTTGAGCCAAAGGTGGCTGTGAGAGTCTATAATATTCATAATCAAATAGTTATTTATTTTTTATCGTATTCTTGTTTTTTCTTTTCATACCAATTTTTCATAACATAAAATGCTTTTTTCTTTTCACCCTTGTCGGAAAAAAGCCCCTTTCTGTTGTAATAATCCTGAACGTCGTTCAAGACACGGCGCGGCGAACGGAAATCTTTCAAAATCCAAGGCGTTGTACCCGCCAAACCGTCTATTTTATCAATCATCGCAACGTTTTCTTGATACAAGTTTTCTTGAAACTCTTCTGTCCAACGCTGATTTTTTGCGCCGTGATAACCGTATTTTGCACCACCGCCAAACTCACTGATTATCACCGGTTTATTATACGGAATCTCCCAAGTCATTTTCGGAGCATCGTTTACGTCTCTATACCAGCCGATGTACTGATTAAAACTGATAACGTCAACATATTTATTCATGTTGTCCTGCAATTTGTTGTGATAATTTGCCGCCGAGGTTACCTCCATCGCCATACTGATAAGACGCGTAGAATCCAAACTTTTAGCGTATTCAGAGAGTTGCGACAAAAATTTTTCACGCGTCTGACCATGAGGCGTTTCGTTAGCAATAGACCAAATTATAACGTTTGCGCGGTTTTTGTCGCGGTTTATCATATCTTTTAACTGGTTTTTCGCATTAGAGAGCGTTGCGGGATTTTCCCAATCTATCGTCCAATAAACAGGAATTTCAGACCAAACAAGTATACCTTCTTTTTCTGCTTCCCTAACCATAAATTCATTGTGAGGATAATGAGCCAAACGCACAAAGTTACAGCCAAGTTCTTTTGCCCATGACAAAAGTTGTTTTGCGTCTTCAACAGAATTTGCACGCCCGCCGCCGTTAGTTTTTTCTTCATGAATACTAATGCCACGTAAGAATATCTGTTTGCCGTTAAGTAGAAGTTTTTTACCGTCAGTTTCGATTGTACGAAAACCTATTTCGTCTTTCAAAGTGCTTTCGTCAAGTTTTAAAATCACGGAATACAGTTTCGGATTTTCTGGCGACCAAAGGGTTAAATCCTTGAATTTCAAAACGCCGGAAATTTTGCCGTCAGAGTTAGAAGTAAACGTACGGTTGATTTTCAACTCAGGAAACGTAATCTGAACGGCTTTGCCTTCCTCGTTTTTGTTTAAATCAATGCTGAAATATATTTGCTTTTTGCCCGTTTTGTCAATTACAAAATTATAATTTTCGATGTAAACATCGTCTGTTTCTATTATGTAAACGTCTCTTGTAATGCCGCCGTAATTCCACCAGTCAAAAATCTGAGTAGGAACATTTGCTTTTTTTCTTTTGTTATCAACCTTTACGATAAGAAAATTTTCTCCGTCTTTTATAAAATCAGTAACGTCATAATTAAAAGGTGTAAAACCGCCTTCGTGTCTGCCCAAAAGTTTGCCGTTAAGATAAACGTACGCTTCGTAATTTACAGCACCAAAATACAAAACCGCACGTTTATTTGCTTTTTTAGAATAGTTAAAAGATTTTTTGAACCAAAGAGTTCCTTCATAAAAGAAAAGTTTTTCGTCTTTGGTGTTCCAATCGGAAGGAATCTGCATTTGAGGTGCCTTGTCAAAATCGTATTCGATTAAATCTTCTGGACGTTGTGGTTTGGCGTTAAGAAAAAATCCCCAAGGCGTGGGATTCATTCTGTAATCATAATAGCCCTCTTCCTGAACGTCAACGATATAATTCCACGCGCCGTTCAAAGAAGTCTTTTCGCGGTTAAGTACATTGCCTAATTGTGGAATCTCCTGCGCAAAACCCGCCGAAACTACGGCTGAAAGTGTTAATGCCGTTAAAAATCTTTTCATATTCTGCATTATTTATAAAAATCCCGTACACTTTCAACGGCAAAACCGTGGTGTACGGGACTATTAAGTAAGTTTAATAAAAAAACACAAATTATTTAGCCTTATCAATAGCCGAGCAAATAAGGTTGAAAATATCATTAATTTCACCTATTCCGTTGATTTCTACGGCTTTGCCCTGAGTTCTATAATAGTCTGCAACCGGCAAAGTCTGCTCGTTATAAACCTTTATGCGGTTTTCGATAACGTTAACGTCCGCATCGTCGGCACGGCCTGAATCTTTTGCGCGGTTCAAAAGTCTTGCTACCAAAGTGTCATGGTCAGCACTCAAACAAAGGAAAGTGTCAAGTTTCAAACCTTTCTTAGAAAACATTTCGTCCAAAGCCTCGGCTTGTTTTACTGTACGGGGAAAACCGTCGTAAAGAATACCTTCTGCATTGATGTTTTCATCAACTTTTTTTTCCAACATGTTGATAATGAGTTCGTCAGGAATCAACTGACCTTTGTCCATGTAAGACTTTGCCTTAACGCCGAGTTCTGTGCCTTTTGAGGTTTCTTCTCTTAAAATATCACCCGTCGAAATGTGAACGAGGTTATATTTTTTTTCAATCAAGGCAGACTGTGTGCCTTTGCCCACGCCGGGGGCTCCGAAAATTGCTATGTTTAACATTTTTTTATAGATTATTTTTTTAATTTTTTTCCGTTGCAAATTTATAAAAGTTTTCAACAAATCGTATAAATTTCCGGCAGATTTCTTCCGTATCCGTCGTAGTCAAGACCGTAACCGACGATAAAATCATTCGGTATGTTAAAACCGATGTAATCCACATCGAAACCGCCTTTGAAACTTTCGGGCTTGAAAATCAGCGAGGCAATCCTTATGCTTGCCGGATTTTTCTGTCTCAACTGCGACAAAATCGACTTCATCGTAAAACCCGTGTCAACAATGTCTTCTATTATGACAACTTCCTTGCCTTCAATGTCGGCGTTAAGACCGATTAATTCCTTAATCACGCCCGTCGAAGTAGTTCCCTGATAAGAAGCAACTTTTACAAATTGTATAGTACACGGTACTTTGATGTTTTTCATAAGGTCGGAGGCAAACATAAAAACTCCGTTTAAAATACCGATAAAAAATATTTCCTTGCCATTATAATCGGCGTTGATTTTGTCTGCTAAATTTTTAACAGTTTTTTTTATTTCATTTTCGCTGATACTTACGGAAAATTTCTTATCTTTGACGATTATTTCATTCATTGTTTTGACGTTTTATTTAACGGCACAAATTTAAACAAAAGAAAACAAAATACAGAAAAAAATTATAAAAAAATGACACCGTTAGTAAGTATTATTATGGGAAGCACCTCCGACATGCCTGTAATGCAGGAGGCTGCGCAATTCTTAAACGATATGCAGATTCCCTTTGAAATCAACGCATTATCCGCACACCGCACACCCGATTTGGTGGCTGATTTTTCCAAAAACGCCGCCTCACGCGGTATCAAAGTTATTATCGCCGCAGCAGGCGGAGCGGCTCACTTGCCGGGCGTTATCGCGGCTTCAACCTCCTTGCCTGTTATCGGAGTGCCGATAAAAGCCTCTATGAGCATGGACGGTTGGGATTCTATTCTGTCAATTATCCAAATGCCTCCCGGTATTCCCGTGGCAACAGTCGGAATCAACGCTGCTAAAAATTCTGCAATTCTCGCTTGTCAAATTCTCTCTCTAACAGACAACGACATTAAAAACCGTGTTGAAAAATTCAAAAACTCGTTAGCAGAGAAAATAGCAAAAGCAAATGCAGATTTAGCAAAAATAAAATTCGACTACAAAACCAATTAAACCCAAGAGATGAAATTTTTAAGCACTTTAATTTTATCGTTAATTATTGGCTTTCAGGCGGTTGGACAGAACTATACATTAGAAGCCAAAAGAGGTGTTTTGCCCGGTAACTACAATTACTGGGTTTGCACCCCGCCCGATTACACTGCAAAAGACACTATCGAAACAGATTCAATAAAAAAATTTCCGCTTGTAGTTTTTCTTCACGGCGCAAGTCTTTGCGGACATGATTTGTACAGAGTAAGGCGTTACGGCTGTCTTAACGCCGTTCAGATGGGAAGGGACATCAACGCCGTTATCATAGCCCCGCAAAATCCAGGTGGAGCATGGAATTCCAAAAAGATTTCCGACATAATGGACTGGACAACAGAAAATTATAACATCGACACCAACAGAGTTTATGTTTTAGGAATGAGTCTCGGCGGATACGGCACAATAGATTTTTGCGCCACTTACCCAGAAAAAGTGTCTGCTGCGATGGCTCTTTGCGGCGGCTCGTCAGGACAAGGCGAAATCTCAAACCTCGGAAAACTTCCACTCTGGATTATTCACGGCACTGCCGACCGCAGAGTTGGAATAAGTTGTTCTAAAACAATAGTTTCAGAACTTGAAGCCTCTCAAAACGACTCACTTTTGATGTACACATGGCTCAAAGGCGGCAGCCACAGCGCACTCGCAAAACTTTTTTACATGGACAAAACATACGAATGGCTGTTTTCGCACTCGTTAGCGGATTCCGTAAGGCAGGTCAACAGGGATTTTTCAGTTGAAATGTCAGACCTTCCGCACGCTTACGAAAACCTCACGAGAACTCAAAACAGAATCACCGTCATCGACACCGCCTCATACGCTGTAAGGCATTACGTACCCGATTGTCCAGACTGCGAAATCTGGGTCGTAAAGCAAGGCGATGTTCTTGTAAATATAGCCCGTGCAACACACACAACGGTTGACAACATCTGCCGTTTGAACGGAATCACAAGAACTTCCACGCTCAGAATCGGACAGAAACTTAGAATCCGCGCCAAATAAAAATTTACCCGAAAGGGTAAATTTTTGTATAAAAAAAACTTGTAACTTTGTAACGGATTTTTATACACAAAAACATTATAAAGTTACATCGATGAAACACTTTTTATTAACACTTTTAGCCGCCGCTGCGTGCTGTGCGGCTTATTCGCAGGAAACACAGACCGTGTGTCAGGGCGCAGAAAAATTTTACCATATAGAAAACCCCGTTGAAAATTCGGAATATATATGGTTCATTTCGCCCGAAGATGCCGGCAAAATCACAAAAGACGAAAACACAAACGGAAAGGTCTCCGTAAAATGGGAAAAAGAGGGTACGCTTTCAGTTTACGAAGAAAACACCGACGGCTGCCAAAGCGAAGTTTCTTTCGTAAAAGTAAAATTTTCAAAAGCACCCGAAGCGGAGTTTGACAATGCGCAAATATGTTTTACGGAAAACCTTCAATTTGTATTTCCTAAAAATTCTGTTCCGCCGCTAAAAGTAATCTACACGGTTAACGGCACTGAAAAAATTGCAGAAAACATCACAACAGAAAAATTCACCGTTGAAAAAATTGCCGGCAAATACAAAATCATAAAAGTAACCGACGGTAACGGCTGCGAAGGGTTCCCGACAGTAAACAATACGGCAGAAATCGCACCCGAACTCAAAACATTAACCATAACCAAAGACTGATTATGAAAAAGATTTTTTGCATTTTTATATTTTTAGCGGCGGTGTTGTGTGTCAAAGCGCAAGGTAAGTTTGTGGCGGACTACACCTTTGAAGCCACGGTCGGCGAGGAAGTTGCGCTCAATGTCAGCGGACTTGCCGATAAAAATTTTTCCTTTCTCGCTATACAAATGAAACAAAACGGTGGTATGAAATACCGCATTGAACAACACGGCGACAAGTGTAAGGTTTATCTTACATTTCCATACGAAGGAACATACGATTTTGATTTGTTTGAACAATACAATCACAATACTCGTTGCATAAATTCAACAGCAGTAAAAGTTATTGTCAAAAGCAATATTGAACCTGAACCAGAGCCTAAACACGAGCCTGAGCCAGAACCCGAACCGCAACCTCAACTCGACCCGTTCATTCCTGTTGAGCCGGAAATTGTTACGCCGGTAGTTTATGAAACCTCTGTTACGGAAGATGAACAATTCGCTTTAAAAATATCGAATTATAATCCTGATGCGGTTTTAACGTTTTCCTCTCCCGATGCCAAAGTTGAGTGGCAGGACGAATTAACGGGAAAAATTGCACTTTCTTATCCGAAAGAAGGCGTTTATGTTGTAACGGTTACGCAAACCTTGGGCTCTTGCAGCAATTCTGTACAAATGCGGATTACTGTCAACCCCAAAAAAGAAGAACCGCAACCAGAACCTGAACCAGAACCTGAGCCTGAGCCGCAACCAGAACCCGAACCTCAGCCACAGCCAGAGCCAGAACCGCAGCCTGAACCTCAACCTGAGCCTGAACCTGAGCCTGAACCTGAACCCGAACCTGAACCCGAACCTGAACCCGAACCTGAACCCGAACCGCTGCCAGAACCTGAGCCAGATCCAGAGCCGGTTATCACGCCGGAGGAGATAAAAGAAATTGAGTTGACTATTCCGAACGTTTTTACTCCCGACGGAGACGGAATAAATGACTATTTTCACATAAACTACGACATACGGCCTCAGTTTTTGAGCATTGAAATTTTCAACCGCAACGGTCAGAAAGTGTTTTCGTCAAAAAATCCTGATTTCAAATGGTCAGGCTCTGACTGCCGTCCGGGAACGTATTTTTATTCGGTTCTTTACAGCGACGGAAAGGCTGCAAAAAAATTATCAGGTTTTATTCATAAATTATAAAAACGAGACAAAATTTTTATGATTTCAGCAGCATTGCCGCCTGACGCAACATTGAGATAAATTCTTTCGCGGAATTTTTTAAATAAGAGTTTTTCAACGTGTGAATACAACCGTCCATATCGTTGTCGGGTTCGTCAAGAAGTACCGCCCGTAAGCCGTGTTCGTTTAAAACCGTTGACTCACTCAAAACAGTAACGTACTGAGTGTTACGTATCAAACGGAAAAGCATGTGAATATAATTGATTTCAACTTTTACGCGGAAAGAATAATTTTTGCCGTCAATAATTTTTTCAAAGGCATGTCTGGCTTGAAGCCCACGCGACGGCAATGCAAAATCATAACGTTCGAGTTCTCTAAAAGTTACGGTCTTCTGCTTTGCTAACGGGTGAAACTCGTTTACAATAGCAGAAAGACTATTTTTGAAAAGCACTTCACTATTTATATTAGTGTAATGCGCCGTCGGCTTAAAAGCCAAAACAAAATCCAAATCATGTTTAACAAGTTTGTCCATAAGTTCTGACATAGGAGCGTACTGAACGTTGATTTTTATGTTAGGATACCTGTTCAAAAACTTCAACATTGTCTCACTTGCAATACTGCTGAAAGAAAACGTAACCCCGATATTAAGTTCGCCCGACTTCAAATCTTTTAAATCAAGAAGTTGTTGTTTGCAAATCTCCGAACCGTAAACAATCTCCTTAGCAAGAGGTTCAAGCAACCGACCTCCCTCCGTCAACATCACGTTATGAGGATTGCGCTCAAAAAGAGGCTGACCAAGTTCTTGTTCAAGATTCAAAATCTGCTGTGAAAGCGTACTTTGGGTTACAAAAAGTTCTTTTGAGGCGACTGAAAAATTCAAGGTTTCAGCCACCCGCAAAAAATATCTCAGTTGTCTTAATTCCATAACAATATAAAAAAACGCCGCAAAGTTACACATTTTTTTCCAAACCGTTAACTTTTTACTATCGTTTTTAACGATAGTAAGACTTCGTTTTTTTGGATGTCTTGTTATCGAAACAAACTATAACAAACGCTTGCACGGAAGTTTTTTTAGGCGTAATTTTGCAACGTAAAACTTAAAATTAAGACATCATGGATTATAGTTGGTTTATTGTTGCAGCAGAAGTGCTGTTGATTTTTTTCGGTTTAAAATTGTTCATAAGACACGAGTATAAAAACGAATCAAAACCCAAACACAAAAACACTTCGCTTTAATTTAAAAAAGTATTTTGGCCCGCAGTTTCCTATAAACGGCGGGTCAAAATTTTTTTTGGCAAAAAATTACTTGTTTTCACAAAAAAAATAGTACATTTGCCAAATCTAACAACAATCAAAACATAGATAAAAAATGGCAAACATTCCCGAATTTAAGTATGCCCCGATGTTTCAGTTGGGCAAAGATGAAACGGAATATTATCTCCTTTCAAAAGAAGGCGTTTCGGTAAGCGAATTTGAAGGCAAACCTATTTTAAAAGTTAGCCCCGAAGCCTTGGAAAAACTTTCTCAGCAGGCTTTTCACGATGTATCGTTTATGCTCCGCCGCTCGCACAACCTTCAAGTTGCAAAAATCTTACGCGACCCCGAAGCCTCTGAAAACGACAAATACGTTGCTTTAACATTTTTAAGAAATGCAGAAGTTTCGGTAAAAGGTCAGTTGCCGCTTTGTCAGGACACTGGCACGGCGATTATTCACGGCGAAAAAGGTCAGCAGGTATGGACGGGCTTTTGCGACGAAGAATACCTTTCAAAAGGCGTTTATAACACTTATACTCAGGACAATTTGCGTTATTCTCAAAACGCGCCTTTGAGTATGTATGAGGAGAAAAACACCCGTTGTAACCTCCCCGCTCAAATCGACATCGAAGCAACCGAAGGTATGGAATATCGCTTTTTGATGGTAACCAAAGGCGGCGGCTCTGCCAACAAAACATATCTTTATCAAGAGACCAAAGCAAGGATTCAGAATCCGGGAACGCTTGTTCCTTTCCTTGTTGAAAAAATGAAATCTCTCGGTACGGCTGCTTGTCCTCCTTATCATATCGCTTTTGTAATCGGCGGAACGTCAGCAGAGAAAAACCTCTTGACCGTAAAACTCGCTTCAACGCATTATTACGACACACTCCCGACCACCGGCGATGAAACAGGCCGCGCTTTCCGCGATGTTGAACTCGAAAAAGAACTCTTGAAAGAGGCTTACAAAATTGGTCTTGGCGCACAATTCAGCGGTAAATATATGGCTCATGACGTGAGAGTAATTCGTCTTCCAAGACACGGCGCAAGTTGTCCGATAGGTCTTGGCGTTAGTTGCTCTGCTGACCGTAACATCAAGGCAAAAATCAACAAAGACGGTATTTGGATTGAAAAAATGGACGATAATCCAACCGAACTTATCCCCGAAGAACTCCGTCAAGCAGGCGAAGGCAACGCTGTTAAAATCGACCTCGATCAGCCGATGAGCGAAGTTTGCAAGATTTTGACAAAATATCCCGTTGCAACAAGACTTTCACTAAACGGCACAATCATCGTAGGCCGCGACATCGCACACGCAAAACTCAAAGCAAGACTTGACGCAGGTGAAGACTTACCGCAATATATGAAAGATCACCCGATTTATTACGCAGGTCCGGCTAAAACTCCGGCAGGAATGCCTTGCGGTTCAATGGGTCCGACAACTGCAAACAGAATGGATCCGTATGTTGACGAATTTCAAGATCACGGCGGTTCTATGATAATGTTAGCGAAAGGCAACCGCACCGAGGCTGTTACAAATGCTTGTAAAAAGCACGGTGGATTCTATCTCGGTTCAATCGGAGGTCCGGCTGCAATCCTTGCTCAAAACAACATCAAATCAATTGAATGTGTTGAATATCCCGAACTCGGAATGGAAGCAATTTGGAAAATCAAAGTTCAAGATTTTCCGGCGTTTATCCTTGTTGATGACAAGGGCAACGACTTCTTCAAACAATTGAAACCGTGTGCGGGTTGCACGATAATTTAACTTTTTTATTTTAGCCGCGAAAAAAAATTCGCGGCTTTTTTTATTCTAAAAAAAATTTGACGGTTAGAAAAAAAATTAATAATTTAGCCCCTCAAATAATTGAATAAAATGTTACGTTCTAAACTGCCGGAGGGCAATTATACCCTGTTAAATCAAATATTTGACTACGCAAAAAAAGACGACGTGATTGATTTCGCATCGTCTTTGCCTGACTGTAATATACCGCAGGAAATCAAAGACCTCGTGGTAAAATACATAAAATCAGGCAAAAACCAATATGCACCGAATATAGGTATACCGGAATTAAGGGCTGCCGTTTGTGATTATTATTTCAAACGGTATTCTCACAAATACACTCCGGAAAACGAAGTTACAGTTACCGAAGGCGCGACAGAAGCGGTTTGGGCGGCTATAACTGCGGTTGTCCATGAAGACGACGAGGTCATAATCATTGAACCCGCCGCCGAAAACTACGTGCCTGCCGTCAGAATCAACGGCGGAATCCCGGTCTTTGTAGCCATGAAAACACCCGACTACACCATCGACTGGAACGAAGTAATCATGTCCGTAAATCAAAGGACAAAAATGATTATCATCAGCACGCCGCACATTCCGACAGGAAAACTTTTGAATGAAGAAGATTTCAGAAACCTTCAAAAAATCATCGTCGGCAGCAAAATAACTGTACTTTGCGACGAATCGTTTGCAAACATCTGTTTTGACGGACAGTTTACGAGCATTTCAAAATTTCCGCTGCTCGCAAAACAGACAATCTTAATCAGTTCGCTAAGCCGAGGTTTCAACGCAACAGGTTGGAAGTCAGGTTTTTGCATTGCACCGCAAGACTACACTGCCGAAATCAGAAAAATTCATAATTACATCTGCAATTCCGGCAATTCCGCACTTCAATATGCAATGACGGAACTTTTGAACACAAAGGCAGGCGTTTTTGACCTCATAAGGCAGGAATACAGGGCTAAACGTGATTTGTTATGCACAATGCTTCAAGGCAGCAAATATCAACTCACGCCCTCGCAAGGCACTTGGTTTCAGACGGTTGACTGTTCAAAGGCGACAGACATGGACAACAAGGAATTTGTTTTGAGCCTTGCAAAGGATTTCGGGGTGGCTGTAATCCCGATGTCAGCGTATTATCATGACAAAAACCGCTTCAACGCAATCAGGATATGTTTTGCGCGTCCCGACGAGGTTATAAGAAAAGGCGTTGAAAGACTGATAAAAGCGCAGAAAAAATAAGAAAATTAACACGTTTTATATAATATAAAAAATGGCACAACAAGAAGATCTCTTGAAAAAAATCATTTCGCACTGCAAGGAATACGGTTTTATATTTCCTTCAAGCGATATTTATGACGGTCTTGCAGCCGTTTACGATTACGGTCAGAACGGCGTGGAACTCAAAAACAACATCAAAGAATATTGGTGGAAGTTTATGACAAGGCTTCATGAAAACATTGTCGGCATTGACGCGGCAATTTTTATGCACCCTAAAACTTGGGAGGCTTCGGGACACGTTTCGGCTTTCAACGACCCGCTTATCGACAACAAAGATTCTAAAAAACGTTACCGCGCTGACAATTTGATAGAAGAATACCGCGATAAACTTTACGCTAAAATCGAAAAAGAAGTTGAAAAGGCTCAAAAACGTTTCGGCGACAAATTCAATAAAGAACAATTTGTCTCTACAAACGAAAGAGTTTTGGCAACACAAAAAGAAATCGACGAATTAACAGCCCGTTATGACAAAGCCCTCAACGCCAATGATTTGGAAGAACTCCGTCAAATAATAATCGACTGCGAAATCGTTTGTCCTATTTCAGGAACCAAAAACTGGACGGAAGTACGTCAGTTCAACCTTATGTTCCAAACCAAAATGGGTAGCGTATCTGACGAACAGTCAACGATTTATCTCCGTCCCGAAACGGCTCAGGGTATTTTCGTAAACTTCAAAAACATTCAGCGCACAACGAGAAGAAAAGTGCCTTTCGGCGTAGGACAGATAGGAAAATCATTCAGAAACGAGATCAC
>JAEEXW010000473.1 GCA_016287995.1 Bacteroidales bacterium | reverse complement strand
TCGATGTTGCTCATACGGAGGTATTCGCCGAGTTGCGCGAGTCCGTTTTGCGACCAGGAGAGCTTTTCGTTTTCTATCTTACGGTTTTCCTCTTCCTTGCGGGCGCGGATAAGGTTTTTCTGCATATCCAACAACGCGAGATCCAAGCCGTTAGGATTGGTTATATTATATTTTTCGTTAAGGTCGCCGCGGCCGATACTGTTGGCGAAAGCCGTCGTTTTTGAAATGTTTTCCGCCAAAGTGTTGACAACCTCGTAACACTCCTGAATTTCGTCGTCGGAAGATGAAAGTTTCTGAATTTTGTCGTATTCGCCTTTGTCCACAAACTTCAAAAGGTTGGCAACGTGTCTGAGCGGCGAGGTATTGCGCTTTACGAAAAACAACGTAAAAACAGCCATCGCCATAATTCCCAAAAACGACAGGAAAATAAACGGAGCCACCCTGCGCGCCGACTGTTTGAAAATTCTCGGCAGAGAAACCTCTGAAATCAATGTCCAAGGCTTGCCGTTGTCCCTGACATACAAAGGAATAAGCGTAACCCTGACAGAATCCGCAAAGCCCGAACTGCCCATAATTCCGTCGTTCAGGACTTTTACAATCTCGTCGTTTTTGTCTATGCCGGAATAAGCGTCCAAAAACAGCGTACCGTCAAAAGACTGGTTTCTATGACCGTAAATTTTTCCGTTGTCTGCTACAAGAAAAGGTTTACCCGCATAATCCAAAGGCATGTCCTCCAAAAGTGAATACAAATCCGAAAGTTGAAGTTCAAGCATGACTGCACCAATAAACCTGCCCTCCGTCATAATGCGCGTTGCAACAGAAAAACAATATTTTGCCTCGGATTTTGAAACGTAGTCCGAAGTATTGAGATAAGGGTCGGTAAAAAGAACGTGCGTCGTACCGTTTTTCATCTGCGAATAGTTTTCTGAAACGTATTCGCCGTCCCTGTCCACGGTATCGCAGACAAAAGCCGCAAGTCCGTCCCTCATAAAACATTTCTGAACGATTCTTCCGTAAGGCTTATTCCAGTACCTGTCCATTTCGGAAAGTTCCCACGAAACGGTTACAGAAAGCACCTCACTGTTGTCTGTGATAAAATTTTTAAGGCTCTGCTCTACGTAAGAAGAAATTCCCGCGCCGTTTTTTTCCTTTGCAGAAGCAAGCATATCGCTGAGAACGGCAGCGTTGGCGATATGAAGATCAATATACGAAACTATCTGACTGGCTTTTTGGACACTGTAATTATCGGAGGTTTTAACAGTCTTGTCCAAAGAATAATTATAATCAGAATACAACAAAAAAGAGGCTACGCCGACATAAAAAATCAGAATCGCAACCACCACGAGGGCTATATGTTTAAAATTGTTCTTCATTTGTCAATCAATGTTTTAATTAAAAACTCAAACAATTTTTGCACCACAATTTTAAAAAAAACGCACAAAAATTCAATTTTCAAAGATAGCGTTTTTTTTTATTTTCCCAAAAAAAGATTAAAACATTTTTATTAACACTTTTTAACAAAAAAAATGAAACTTTTTTTCGCTTTTTTCGTATATATAGATGTGTTTCATGTTATAAAATACTTCTTTTTTTAGTTGTTTATTTTTTGATGCCGGGAGAGTTGTGAAACTCTCCCGGTTTTTTTATTTTTTATCCGCCAACTTCTGTTCGTCCTCTTCTATAAGTTTTTTAAGACGGTCTATCTGGTATTCCTTGCCGACTTTTCTAAGCGTGAGAGCCGTGTTGGTAAAATACTGGTGGTTGGTTAAGAATTTTACCTGATTGCGGTTCCATTCAAGAATGCTGATATTTTTGCCCTGCGCTATGAGTTCTTCGTAAAGAGTATTGCTGACAGGTATAAAATCAGTTCTGCCGAGATAATCCAAATCGGCATCACACATGATTTTTTCTAACAGCGTTGTCGGATTAGGCGGCAGTTTAGTTGCCATTATAAGAGTGCAGATTTTGGCAGACTGCTCTTCTGTGTATCCCCATTTTGAAAGATATTCACGTGCGATTTGAGTGCTATAATATTCGTGATTTTCGTTGCCGACAATCTGCCCCGAATCGTGAAAAAGTGCCGCCGTCTTCAAAAGCAGAATATCCTCATCGTCAACCCCCTCGCCATAACCTATAAGTTCGGCTTGGTTAACAACGTCGATTGTATGTTTAAAGTTGTGATAATGAAGATATTTAGGAAGTTCTTTTTCCAATTTGTCAAGAATAATCTCCTGCAAATCGGTAAATTGTCTCAAAAGATATTTTATCCTAAAAATTTCGTTAGGGTAC
>JAEEXW010000472.1 GCA_016287995.1 Bacteroidales bacterium | reverse complement strand
TGAAAAAATCGTACTTCCAAAGGATTTGTTTGAACCGACAGTTTTCCCGTATTTGGAGTCAAAACACTGGAATCAAAGCAATTTCGGCCCCGTTGTAGTGCCGCAAAAAGGCAAAGTCCTGAAACTTTCTGCCAACACGCTTCCGCTTTACCGCCGCTGCATAGAAGCATACGAAGGCAACAAAGTTGAGGTTAAAAACGGCAAAATTTTCATCAACGATGCCGAAGCAGATTCGTACCGTTTTACAAAAGATTATTACTTTGTTCTCGGCGACAACCGCTCAGGCAAAGACGATTCAAGATATTTCGGCTTTTTGCCCGACGACCATATTTTAGGCGTAGCATGCGAATAAAATTTTTAACACATAAAAACACGGTTTGTAGAGACGCGATTAATCGCGTCTCTACATTTTTTATATTGTTTTTTTCAACGCTGACACTAAACGCACAAACCACATTCCTAAAAAATAGCGAAAATTTCAGCGTTTGCAGCGAAAGTTATGATTATAAGACTAATACAATCAGTTTTAAGCCATACAAAGATTCCCTCAACACTTGTGCCTTATGGTTTCGTTTCGGCATGACGGGGTATAGAAAAGACACCGTTTTGACTGTTAAAAGCGTCTTTGACGAAAGCAGTTACAATCCAAGTTTCTTGGTTTTCAGTTATGACAACAAAGAGTTTTTTCCGATAAGAAACCGTTACAAAAACAAACATCTTGAAGCCGTTTTGAAGCCGGAAAAAGACACGGTTTTCTTTGCGACGGGCTATCCTTACAGTTACGAAAACCTTAAAAAATTTCTTGACGAAAACACCCCGCACAAAAACCTCGTCAAGACGGAAAATCTTGACACTGCGTCAGAGTTTTACATTCCGCTGCTGACCATAACCTCAAAAAAAGATTCGCCAAAAAAGAAACTCGTCTGGATAATCTGCCGTCAGCACGCTTTTGAATCGGTTGCGAATTTTGTCATGGAAGGCATGTTAAAATACTTGTTGTCAGATGATTGCAACAAAAAACTGCTGAAACGCTACATTTTCAAAATTGTTCCGATGACCGACGTTGAAAATGTAGTTTCGGGACTTTCGGGCAGAATGTCAAAGCCGAGGGATTATAACCGCGATTGGGACTCTCCTATTCGAGACCGCATCAAAATACTTGAAAACAAAATCGCAGAAACGGCAAAAGAATATCAGTATTATATGTTTTTTGACGTTCACGGGACGTTTCCGTGCGGCAGCATAGGAACAGATGATTTTTCGTATTTTGATTTGAAAGGCGATGCAAAAAAAAGTCATAATTTAAGAGATTATTTTGGCAGAATATCTACAAAAAAATTTCGTCCAATTCCTGACAATCAACAGTCATACGGCGGCATGACAGCAGATTGGTGGAATTTCTTAAATTTCAAAGAATTACGTTTTTCAACAACGGTAGAAATAGACTGGATTGAAAATTATGAAACATATTACAAAATCGGCGAAGAAATGATAAAGGGGATTTTTTAATCCCCTAAAATGATTTTCGGCGTTTTAACTGCCTTGAAAATTTCTGCCTCGTTGTTTTCTGTCGGCGAAAATTCACACGCGCTGTCAGTTACCTTTGTGATTTTGTATTTTCCCGAAATATTGTCCATTAAAAACTCTGTTTTATCAGTTTCGATACTTTTTTCTGTACCATTAAGAGTATAAAAAACTGTAAACGGTTTTGAGCCAGAAAGCGTTATTTTCAGCGGTTCACCGTAGCAGACTGCTGAATTTTCAAAGGCTACTGACGGGGCTTTTTTGCGCTTAACGATATAAACAACAGTTTCGGAAGTACAATTTGTTTCGGTGTTTTTGCCGTAAACGCTCAGCGAGCCGTCGCCTTCGGTATCGTCCCATGTAACGGAGATTTCAGCACCCGTGTTGCTGCTCAAAGTGCCGCCTGAAACTTCCCAATAATAAACGGTGTTTTCTTCTGTCTCCTCAACGCCATAAGTTTTTACCGAGGAGGTGCAAACGGGTGATAATTCCGCCGTGTGCGAATTTGCGGCGTTAAAACCAAGCACCGCAAAAAATGTTAATAAAATTTTACTTTTCATGTTTATTGTGTTTCAATTACTTTCGGGGATTTTGGGTGCGGATAAATTTCAATATCCGTTTCGTATTCGTCTTTGCCGTCAATCAAAAGTTTAACTTTATAACTGCCGGATTTTTTGTATAAATACGACGGAGCAATTTCGGTTGAGGTTTCACCGTCGCCAAAATTCCACAAAAAAGTTTTCACGCCGGAAAAATTTTCTAACGAAA
>JAEEXW010000471.1 GCA_016287995.1 Bacteroidales bacterium | reverse complement strand
ATCGCGCTGCAACAAGTAAAAAGCAATATAAAAAAAAGTGTTAATTTTTTCATTTTGATTAACGTTAAATTTGTAATTTTGTGGTTTCAAATTTAAAAAATAAAGTAGAAATGAAAAAAATTTTAACACTCTTAATTTTAACGCTTTTATGTGTTGGAGTTTTTGCGCAAGATTCAGAATTTTTGCAAAAACTCAAAGGTCTGAAAGGTGTTTCGGACGTAGAAGTTCTCCAATCCAATGTTTTTAAAGAGAAATATGTAATCTATTTTACACAAAACATTGACCACAAAAATCCTCAAAAAGGCACTTTCAAGCAGCGCGTTATCGTCGGTTTCAGGGGTTTTGACTCTCCGACGGTGCTTGTTACGGAAGGTTATACGGCAAGTTATGCCACTTATCCGTATTACAAGGAAGAACTTGCGGAACTTTACAACGCAAATATCGTTTTTGTGGAACACAGATATTTTGCGAAATCAGTTCCTGAGCCGACTGATTGGAATTTTATGACTGTTGAAAATTCCGCTAACGATTTGCACAATATCAGGCAGACTTTTGGGCAGATTTTCCCGAAAAAATGGGTTGCAACAGGTATTTCAAAAGGCGGCTCTACCTGCACTTATTACCGTGCTTTTTTCCCGAATGACGTTGACGCAACGGTTGCATACGTTGCTCCGATAAGTCGCGGCGTTGTTGACGGCAGACATGAAAAATTTCTTCTCAAAAAAGTCGGTACAAAGGAAGAGCGCGACAAGGTTCACGATTGTCAAGTGGAATTTATGAAACGTAAAGATAAGTTAGTTAGTATGTTAGACACGTTTTCAACAAACCACAATTATAAATATTACATTCCGCTCAGCGATGTTTACGATTATTTGGTGCTTGAATACGAGTTTTCGCTTTGGCAATGGGGAACGCCTGTTTCAACAATTCCGTCAAAAGGTGAAAGCGATGCGGTTTGGTTCAACTATTTGGCTGAAATGGTAGGTCCTGATTATTTTGCTTATCCGTCAGAGCATTTGCCGTTTTTCTATCAGGCATTAAGAGAGTTAGGTTATTACGGCTATCCGCTCAAATACATCAAAAAATATACTGACCTTAAAGATTCAAAAAATTATGTCAAAAACATAATGGTTCCAGCCGAAATGCGCAACGTAGAATTTGACAAAACAGTCTGCAAGTTTACGGAAAATTATCTCAAAAATAACGATCCGACTTTGATTTTTATTTACGGAGAAAACGACCCTTGGACGGCTTCCGGAGTTGCAGGATGGCTCAACTGTAAGAAAAAACAAAACATGGCAGTTTACGTTCAACCGCGCGGCAGTCATCTTTCAAGAATTTCAAACATGCCGGCAGATATGAAAAAACAAATTACGGATAAACTTGATAAATGGTTAAAATAAAAAAAGCGGGGTTTTTTACTCCGCTTTTTTTTATGTTGTTTTTAGAGTTTTGGACATGCGATAACTCCGTGTCTCTTTTTGGATTTTACTCTTGGTGCAAATTCGTAACTGAGTGATATTTCATGGCTTCCGCCCGTAGAACTCAATAGTTCACCGATTGAAAAGTCATAACTATAACCGATGTGCAAATCGTAAATCTTATATCCTAACAACAGCACAATAGCATCTAAGTTTCCGTAAGAATCTTCTCTAACTGCAACCGGAATACCTCTAATCCATGCGCCGAGTGTAAACGGATTTTTGTTCCAATATGCGCCCAAACTCAACTGGTCTGATAGTTTAGAATATTCATATAAGAGCGCAAATGAAACGTTTTGCATATCTTCTTTGCTTTTACGACCTCTGCTTCTTCTGGTGGAAGGTGCGCCGACATAGAGTTTTGCACCTCCGAACATTGAAATTTTCATATCTTCATGATAAGTATCGTCATCATATAACGAGGCTTTTGGTCTCAAAAGATGGTCTACTGAAATGCCGCCCCAATATTTGTCGGAATATCCGATTGCAGAAACTTCCATATCCAAAAATGGTTTTGTTGTGTGAGGAGCGCGGCTATGCTCAATAGAGTGCGGAGTTATATTTCCTTTTTCATCAATTTGGTCTCCGAAAGTCAACGCGTAAAAATCAATACTTCTTGTATTATATTTAAAGGCAATACCCGGTCTTATAACCCAATCACTGGTGATGTTAGTCCACCAAGAATAACATAAATCCACAACTGTCAACGCCAAATGACCTTAAGCGGCATGACAGCGCCAGTCCATCGGACGCAAGCCGCAGTGGATTATAGAAAAATTGTGGTCGTGTGCAACAGCGTAAGTAATAAGCGC